>CAXYKQ010000139.1:0-7071 GCA_964277835.1 uncultured Edaphocola sp.
CCGGAGGGCATCCTTCGCTTGTTTCGTTAGGTGCAGGTCTGTCGCCAGCTGATAGGCGGACAGTAAACTTTGCTCCGCTGCTGTATCTTTATTTTGTTGTGCATATAAATTGCCCAGCTGTATTAAAGTATTTATCTTCAGCAAATCATTCCCGGAGCTATCCGCTGCTGACAGCATATTTAGTTGCAGGTTGACAGCCTCATCATATTTATTATCCTTTACCAGATCCCGGGACAATGCCTGTATTGCCCTATCCTGGCGGGCACTGTGCTGATCGTCTATAGCAACAGCCCGGGATAAATTTTTCAAGGCCTCCTCCTGTTTATTTTGCAATCTTTGGGAAACGGCCAGTTGACTGAGCGCATCCGACAGTTCTACTTTGGCCTGGGGTACCGTGTATTTAGATTGAGCTAGCATTGCCACATTCCTGCGGGCATATTCCTCCTTGCGTTCCAGGTCATTGGTTTGCATTCGCTTCCGATCATTGGCATTCAAACTTTTCGTCAAAGGATCTTCCTGGTTGAAAGCAGCCTTTTCATAGTTGGCGATAGCATCTTTTACCTTATTCAGCTCTTCCTGAACTTTAGCCAGCTTACGTTGCACATTAGCTAGATCTTCCTTTGAACCAGAGGATTGGTAAATATCTGTTGCACGCTGGTAATAGCGCTCAGCTTTCTCGTAATCTCCTTTGGCAGCCAGGTCGTCAGCTACCTGTACAAAGCCTGCCGCAGTTGCTAGTTCGTTAGCACCGATACTTAGCTCCAATTGTTTTGCCTTTTTGGAAAGCTGGTTGGTGTAATATTTTGTTGTAGCAGGAGAAGACTTTTTATTCCCGGTGTTTTCTATCTCCGGCACCGCATTGGGCGGCAGCGATTGCGCAGCGGCAATGAGACCTCCACCGCTCAGCAGCAGGTAGCACAAGTATAGGTAACAGCTTTTAAGGCCAAATCGCTTAAGCCACATAGATTTATTTTTAAAAGATAAAATTAGGACTAATTATCATACCGGCGCCAGCATTCACCAAGTCATAAAGGTATTTGACCATTTACAACTTTACACCGCACAACAGCTTACTATTTTTGAAACAGCAATAGCAAATAAATTATGAAAAAACTACTTTTTATCCTCCTCTCCGGCCTTGCCAGCCAACAGGTGTCCGCCCAGATCGCGGGGAACATCAACAATGAGCCTTATGCAGTAGCCTATCCCGGGAACATGATCGACATTTCCTATCCTTCGGGCTCCGGCACCTATATTTCAATAAAAGGTATGGCCAATATCAAACCGGATGCCCTGGTCGCGATCTATGCCGTGCAGCAAAGTGGGAAAACCGTTCAGGAAACCAATGAGCTGATGGATAAACGCATTAAAGAAGTGGAGGATGGCCTGAAAAAATTCACAGAGGTGAAAGTCTATACTGATATGATCACCATGGTGCCGCTCTATGAATTACAGGCCGAGAAAAAGCTCTTCAGCAAAAAAACTTATAATGAAGTTCCTGCAGGATTTGAACTCAAAAAGAATGTCCATATACAATTCAAAAGGGGCGACCAGATCAACGAGATCATGAAAGTCTTATCGGAATATGAAATTTATGACCTGGTGAGAGTGGATTATACCATCAACAATATCGACAGTATCAAAAAGGAAATGATCAATAAAGCACGGGCCCTGATGCTGGAACGCATCAAGAGCTACGAAGCTTTGATCGGTGACGCCTTCAGTGATAAAGAAAAGAATGTGAGTGATGGTTTTAAAATATATCTGCCTACAGAGATGTACCGGAAATATACACTCTACCAAAACACTTCCCTCGGCAACAAACTCAACCCGGACCGTATCAATGCGACTTATAAATCCAGTACCAATTTTTACATGCCGGTGGCCAATAAAGATTTTGATTTCGTGTTCAACCCCACCCTGCTGGAACCTGCCGTACAGGTACTCTATGAAATAAAATGGTCCGCCACGCCGAAAGTAGAAGAAAAAAAGACGAACGTGTTTTTCATGAACCATAACGGCGACCTGAAACCTTTCCCGGTACAGAATTAAAACCTGCGCCTATTTATTCGATCAACTGATGTGGAAACGGAATACAAGCTGCATCTATGGTAAGTAAACAACCTTAAAACTAATTATTATGAATAAGTTGCTTAGATCGGGTATCCTTACCCTGGTTTGTGGCTTGCTGAGCACGGGCGGCTATACGCAAAAACGCCTCACCAGTAGTTTTGACCGGCCCATACAGCGCACGCCAAGAACGGCGTCGGATAATACACGCATCCAGGTGGCCATACTACTGGATACTTCAAACAGCATGGACGGCCTTATAGAGCAGGCCAAATCCAGGCTATGGAATATCATTAATACCTTAAGCACGTTGAGATACGCTGGCCGCACGCCAACAATTGAAATCGCGCTGTATGAGTATGGCAATTCCGGCCTGAACGCCTCCAGCGGTTACATCCGTAAGGTAGTGCCTTTAAGCACAGATCTCGACCTGATCTCAGAACACCTGTTCGGACTGCGTACCAACGGCGGCGAAGAATTCTGCGGGGCAGTAATACAAAAGGCGACACAGGAACTGGAATGGACCAGCCGTGCAAACGATATCAGGCTGATCTATATTGCCGGCAACGAACCTTTTGACCAGGGACAAGTTTCGTATACCAGTGCTCTGAGCAATAGCGTAGGTAAAGGCATCAGCACCACGACGATCTACTGCGGCGACTACCAGGAAGGGATCAACAGCAAATGGAAAATGGGCGCGGCAAAAGGTAACGGGAAGTATTTCAACATTAATTCCGACCGAAAAGTCCGGTTCATAGAAACACCTTATGATGAACAGATAGACGCTTATAATACCCGGTTAAATGATACCTACATTGGATATGGCGCGGCAGGCAATGCTAAGAAAGAAATGCAGCGGCGCCAGGACGCCAATGCCGGCACGATGAGTAAAGCTAATGCCGTTGAACGCAGTGTCAGTAAGTCGAAGCCGGCTTACACCAATACATCATGGGATCTCGTGGATTATGAAAAAGCTAATCCCGGGGCGATCGAAAAAGTAGACAAAAGTACTTTACCGGCCGAGTATAAAAATAAATCAACCGCTGAGATAAAGGTAGCGGTAAAAAAGAAACAGGAAGAACGCGAAAGCTATCAAAAGAAAATCAATGAACTGGCGAAACAAAGACAGGACTATATCAATAAAAAACAAAAAGAGACGTCTGACAGCGAAGCGGATGATTTAGGTACCGCGATCAATAATTCCATCATGGAATTGGCGAAAGAAAAAGGCTACTCCATCAGTAAATAAAGAAATGACTATACCGGGAAGAGTTGCATAAACCCTATCGCCTATTATTACAATTTATACGATCGTTTACCGGCATTATTATGTTTAAAAACAAGCACCTGCTCCATTAAAATCGCAGTTTTTGGCAAAATTACTAGCTGGCCGGCGATTACGAAAAATCCCTGGCGGATTATACGCATGCGCTTGGGAAAACTTTTTAATAATTTTATAATATGCCTTCAAACGCTACAACTGCGGGCATTTCCTGCAGCGCGCGTACTGTTTAAGCCCATATAAACGGGCTTCGCCACTGATTGTTTCAAAAAATTTTCGTTAAATTGGCTTAAGCCAAATAAAAACGGAATATGAATATAATTGTACGAAAATTAAGACTGGAAGATTATGAAGGCTTGAAGCAGTCCATGATAGAAGCTTATGGCAACATGGGTGGCTATTGGCACAAGAGCTCCATTAACAAACTGATTGAATTATTCCCGGAAGGGCAATTTTGCGTGGAAGTAGACGGTAAAGTAGCCGCCTGCGCTTTATCGATTATAGTCCTTTATGAGTTATACGGTAATGATCACACCTACCAGGAAATTACAGGTGATTTTTCATTTGACACGCATACCGATAATGGTGACATCCTTTACGGCATAGAAGTCTTTGTAGGTCCTGAATACCGGGATCTGCGCCTGGGAAGGAGATTGTATGATGAGCGCAAAGACTTGTGTGAAAAGCTGAATTTAAAAGGTATTATCATAGGCGGCCGGTTACCGAATTACCACAAATACAGCGGCGAACTGTCCGCCAGGGAATACATCAACAAAGTGCGCTCCAAAGAAATCCATGACCCGGTGTTGAATTTCCAGCTGGCCAATAATTTCCATGTAATCAGGATCCTTAAGAATTACCTGAAAGGAGATACCCAATCGGAAGAGTACGCCGCACTGTTGCAATGGAACAATATCTATTATTCCCAGAAAAAGAATGCCATGAACGACAGCATCATCCGGTTGGGACTGGTGCAATGGCAAATGCGGCCTTTTAAAGACATCGACGCATTCTTTGAGCAATGCCTTTTCTTCATTGATGTGCTGGCAGATTACAAATCTGACTTCGTCATGTTCCCGGAATTTTTCAACACACCTTTACTGGCCGCTTACAATCATCTCCCCGAACATGAGGCGATGCGTGCTTTATCTGAACATACAGACACGATAAAAGCAAAACTTTCTGAATACGCCATTGCTTACAATGTAAATATTATTTCAGGAAGTATGCCCTACGTTGAAGAAGGCCTGCTCTACAATATCTCTTACGTGCTACATCGCAACGGGAAAATAAACGAGTATCGAAAAATTCATATTACACCGAACGAAAAAAAATACTATGGCATTACCGGTGGGGATAAGATCCGCGTCATTGATACCGACTGCGGTAAAATAGGTGTGCTCATTTGCTATGATGTAGAATTCCCGGAACTCTCCCGCTTACTCGCCGACCAGGGTATGAAAATCCTCTTTGTCCCTTACCTCACGGATACGCAAAACGCCTATACCCGTGTGCGCGCCTGTGCCCAGGCACGCGCGATCGAGAATGAATGCTATGTAGCGATAACCGGTTGTGTGGGCAACCTGCCGGGCGTAAGCAACATGGATATACAGTTTGGCCAAGCCGCCGTTTTCACCCCCTCTGACTTTGCCTTCCCGGTCAATGCCACCAAAGCAGAAGCCACACCGAATACGGAAATGACTATTATCGTGGACGTGGACCTCAACCTCTTAAAAGACCTCCACTACAATGGCTCTGTCCGCACGATGAGCGACCGGAGAAAAGACCTTTATGAATTAAAACTAAAAAACAAATAGGATAATTTCCCCGATACATATTTCAATTGCTTATATTTGAGACTCATCTAAAATATAAGCAATTATTGTATGAAGACTACCCTATTCTTATTGCTCCCGGCTTTTCTATCAGGCATCATGGCCCGGGCACAAATGAACCAGCCGCAGGCTATGCCTTATGAACAATTTATCGAACAAAAGGAAAAACCGAAGCTACTGCGCGAAGAACATACACCCTTGGCAATGGCCCAGCGTTGTACCAGTACAGCAACGTACATTGACCAGGTTATTTCAGACACCACGCGACTCACTTTTACCAACCCAAGAGGTTCTACCGCTTCAAAAAATTCCTTTTCTGTAGGCAGCGCCCCGGATACCATTTTCCAGATCGGGCTGAATAGCAATCAAGCTTCCGTCAAAAAGATTAATCAGTATGATGCGACCAACCGCTACCTTTCAACAGCCTACTTTAAGTATGGCCAGCCGGCGGGCACTGCAGCCAATCTATATAACAGTAATGGTCTTGTTTTACAACAAGAAGATGATTATGATGATGGCACCGAACTGAAATTATACCGCAAACTGGTATTCAATAACGAAGGGCGGATAGTGTACGATACGACTTACCAGAATACCTATGGCCAGCAACCTGCGATGAATTACTTTTACACCCGCGAGTACGATTATGATCAACTCAACAGGCGAATGCAGTCCCGCAGCCATATCGCTTTTAATAACTACAGTAATATCTCTAAGTCTATAACCAAACATTACTATGCAGGCAATAACACCAAACGTTTCCTGGACAGTATTTTCGATTATTTACCTAACGGCAGTATCAATAAATCAGCACGTAAATTTTATTATCATCCAGATGGCAGGAACCTGAGCGATACTTCATTTACAGGAACAGGCAGCCCTACCGGTACCACCCAGTATACCTATAACGGTGCTGTAGTCACTACCATACGCCGCTCGTATAACGGAAGTAATTGGTCGAACATTTCCCGTACTATTTCACTGAACAACAATGACGGGCTCCTGCAGTATTCCAGGTCTTTTAACTGGAGCACTACAAATGTTGATTGGCAGCTCGTCTCTGAAGACAGCGTATTCTATAATATAGATGGTTACCTGGTCAG
This sequence comes from uncultured Edaphocola sp., assembly GCA_964277835.1. Lineage (GTDB taxonomy): Bacteria > Bacteroidota > Bacteroidia > Chitinophagales > Chitinophagaceae > Edaphocola. The sequence continues at coordinate 6,291 of CAXYKQ010000139.1, forward strand.
GCACCATAGCCGCAATTCCGCCAACGCCAATAATCAACTACAAACAGCACAACAACATTTTATAGAGCGGAATAGTTATAACAACCCCTACAAATGGACCGCGAAAAATTATAATAACGGGATCGTTAGTAAGGAAACGACCAACCTTTATTACTTTGAAGATTATGATAATGGCTTAAGCTTAAATCCATTGGCACACAAGATAAGGGCAAGTATATACCCGAATCCTGCACGGAAGCAGCTACAAGTGGCCATAGACGCACCTGAAGCAAACAGTTTTGCCATTTCTATTTATAACATTAGTGGCAAAATAATTTCCCAGGTCCCTGTTACCGGTCCGCAGCAAACCATTGATATAAGCCAATTACCGGCCGGCCATTTCTTTATTGCGATACTGGATATAGACGGCACGCCGCTATTTTCACAAAAATTTTTGAAACAATAAGCTATTTTGCTGAACAACAAAACAAAAAAACTATGAGTATAGAACAGTCCGCCAAAACAGACCCGGTTCAATTTAAAACACTACATCAAAAAAGTGAGCCATTGCTAATTGCCAATGTGTGGAACGCACACTCTGCCCGCCTGGCGGAGAAAGCGGGCTTTGCTGCCGTAGCGACTTCGAGTCATGCCATTGCCAACGCCCTGGGACATGAAGACGGGGAAGAAATGAGCGTACAGGAGCTCCTGTTTATTGTAAAAAGAATTAAGTCAGCCGTGCGCATTCCGGTATCCGTAGATTTTGAAGCCGGATATTCTAATGATCCTATGGAAGTCGCCG
>CAXYKQ010000140.1:0-3599 GCA_964277835.1 uncultured Edaphocola sp.
AGGGGGTAAATGCGATTTATATCGCTATGGAAGACATTGGATTTTTATCCGGGTTGCAGTTGGAGAAGATCAGCCCTCTCCTGGGGTCAGTTAAGACTACCGTAACCGTAGTCAATACAGACAATCAGCAACACAATGTCGTGCCGGAAATTTGTCACTTTGTGATCGATGTACGCTTAAACGAATACTATCAGCCGGAGGATTTTTTAAATTACCTGCAACGAAATATGAAGAGCTCGATAACGGCAAGAAGTATGCGCTTAAGGCCGACCAGTATAGATTTGGAACATCCCCTGGTAAAAGCGGGACTGGATTCGGGTAAAACTTGTTACGGTTCGCCGACGACAAGTGATAAAGCTCTGATGCCTTTCCCCGCGCTCAAGACGGGGCCGGGAGATAGTGCCCGCTCCCACACTGCAGATGAATTTATTTACCTGGAAGAGATAGCCTCAGGGGTAACAGGATATATTGCTTTATTAGAAAATGCAAAACGGTACTATGAATAAGTTATGGCAAAAACAAAACACCGCCGTCGCGGAACAGGTAGAGAATTTTACCGTAGGTAAAGATCTTGAGTTTGATCTCCAGCTTGCCCGTTACGATGTAAAGGCTTCGATGGCCCATGCGCAGATGTTGGGAGAAATCGGCCTGATGCCGCCGGAAAAGGCAGCTATAGCTACTGAAGCATTAAAGCAAATAGCGTCTGAGATAGAGGCGGAGGAGTTTGTGATAGAACCCGGCGTAGAGGACGTACATTCCCAGGTAGAGTTATTATTGACGCGAAGGGTAGGTGATATCGGGAAGATGATCCACAGTGGCCGCAGCCGGAATGACCAGGTTGCTGTAGCAATCAAATTATTTTTGAAAGATACCTGCCTGCAGCTTAAATCGGAACTCAGTAAAGTATTTGAACTGCTGATCAGTAAGAGCGGTCAATTTAGGCATGCCCTGATTCCAGGGTATACACATCTCCAGGTAGCCATGCCTTCCTCGGTGGGATTGTGGTTAGGCGCTTACGCGGAAAGCCTGGCTGATGATCTATTACTGCTGTATGCCGCCTACAAAATGTGCAATAAGAATCCATTAGGGAGTGGTGCCGGCTATGGTTCCTCCTTTCCCCTTGACCGTAAACGTACTACGGAATTGCTGGATTTTGAAACGCTGCACTGGAACAGTATTTACGCGCAAATGAGCCGTGGCAAAACAGAAAAATTTGTTGCTAATGCTGTCGCCGGCATCGCTTCAACGCTCTCACGTCTGGCTATGGATTGCTGCCTTTATCTCAGCCAGAATTTTAATTTCATTTCATTTCCTGAAGCGCTCACAACTGGTAGCAGTATTATGCCACATAAGAAAAACCCGGATGTTTTTGAATTGATCCGCGGTAAATGCAATCGCTTACAAAGTGTTCCCAATGAACTTCATCTTCTGCTGGCTAATCTGCCGAGCGGCTATCACAGGGAATTACAGCTAACCAAGGAAATTCTTTTTCCTGCAATAGGAACATTGCTTCAGTGCCTGCAAATGACGCATCTTATGCTAGCTGAGTTGCAGGTAAAAGAAGATATTCTTCAAGATGAGCGTTACCGCTATATGTTCAGTGTAGAGGTAGTCAATCAACTGGTTTTGGAGGGAATACCTTTCAGGGAGGCCTACCGACAGGTGGCCGCTCAAATTGAACAAGGTGATTTTCGCTTTTCAGGAAAGTTACAGCATACCCATGAAGGGAGTATCGGTAATTTATGTAACGAAGAAATTGTCGAAGCGTTCAACAAAACAATAGCCTTGTTTGTATCTAATACCTGATATAAGCCTAAATTATTGATTTACGCAAATGCGTTGGCTTGATGCTCCGGCTTTTTGATTATCTTAGTATTGCTTTTAGAGCATGTTTATATGCGTAAAATAAAATTGTTCTATTTCAGCTTGTGCGTCAACTTCTTGTTCTGGCTCTATATCATTTTTAAAATAGTCACTGCTTACAGCGCGCTGCAACCAATACAAGGTACGGTTACGCAGGTCGAAAAGTCAGGAAACAGGATCCCGGTTTATATGCTGCATTTACAGGAATACAAAAGCCGTTTTGCCAGCGAGGGAAACGGCACTTTAAGTTTATTGAAGCCGCCGCCTCGGGTGACTGCTCAAGTGCGGTTTTATATCCTTAAATACGACAAAAGCAAAACGGCAAAAAACGACATTGTTCCGGCTTTTGGATTGACTCATTACAAATCGGTAGATTGCTATTATTACGCGGTGAGAGCGGGCTTCGGGGTTCACCTGGTTATTATTGTAAGCAGCTTCATGATCTGCTGTCTGAACGTACTGTCCTATATAGTGCTTAAAACGAAAATGAACTGGCGTATTTTTGTTGTATCGTTATTGTTGTTTTTCCTGCTTATGCTGTTATAATGCTGTGTTTGACTGCGTTGCCTGCTTTGGATAACAGCGGTAATATACGCTTGATTTTATTAAAATCAGGAGAAGAGAATATGACCAAAATCATATTCTTTTTATTTTACAGTGCCTTTTTTAGTCGGTAACTTTGCGCGCATGAAGCATTATCATTCCATGCGGCACTGGGTCAAGCTCGACCCCCAGGAACAACAAAACCAGATTAGTGCAGCTTTAGAGCACAATATAGATTTCAAGCATAAAACTTCTTTAGGCATACCGGCCTCCAAGCTGGACAGCAAAGTCTTTTACGACCAGGCCACATTTTTGAAGGACGCTCCTTTTTTACAGGCGATCGTACAGAATCCTAATCATATCGGTTGCCATACCTTAGGTGAATCGGAACATTATTTTGCCGGCACCCAGGCTCTGGAACGGGAGGTGATCCAGATGCTGAGCGAAGATATTTTTAATGCTGCAGAAAACTCCTGTGACGGCTACATCGCCTCGGGGGGTACGGAAGCGAATATACAGGCAGTATGGATGTACCGCAATATGTTCCGGAATGAGTGCCAGGCGCTACCGGAAGAAATTTTACTATTAGCTTCGGAAGATACGCACTACTCTGTAGCCAAAGCGGCGAATCTTTTACAAATAAAGCACCGCAGCGTTCCGGTGGACAGGAACGACAGGCATCTTGACCTGTCTGCTCTCGGGACCATTATTGCAGACGAGAAGAACGCCGGTATTAAATATGTCATTGTGATCGCAAATATAGGCACGACCATGTTTGGCAGTATCGATAACCCTGATGATTATGCCCGGGTACTGGCGGGGCAGGGGCTGCAGTTCAGGATTCACATGGATGGCGCATTCGGCGGGTTTATTTATCCCCTGGTCGAGGGAGACCATAATGTTGGGTTTAGAAACCCCAATGTATCTTCGGTTACGCTCGATGCGCATAAAATGTTGCAGGCTCCTTATGGTACGGGTGTCTTCCTGGCCCGGAAAGGGCTCATCAATAATGTATATACTAAGGAAGCACAGTATGTAAATGGCATGGATATCACCCTTTGTGGCAGCCGGTCCGGGGCGAATGCGATCGCAGTGTGGATGATACTTAAAACCTATGGCCCTTATGGCTGGCTGGAAAAATTGAATACGCTATTGTATCGCACCGATCGTTGAGATCGGAAGAGCACACGTCT
>CAXYKQ010000141.1:0-3720 GCA_964277835.1 uncultured Edaphocola sp.
CAGCAAGGCCAGGGGTACGGGCAGCAAAGCAGCCGCCAGCAAGGGCAGTACCAGAGCTATCAGGGACAACAACGCCAGGATAACCGCGGCTACGAGGACAACCAGAACTCCAACCGCCGTCACCTGGGATCGCGCACATCGGAATTTAACAATGCCGATAATTACCGCGGTAGCCGCCGCAGAGGTGGTTATGGCAGCAGGTACGATCAATAATTCATCCAGAAGGATTTTCTAAAAATCAAATACAATTTACTTATTATGAATAACGAAAATCAAGTCAGTGCCGGTGCAAACACCGCCCAGAAAAATACGGCGATTAAGCATGGCAATGATACGGGTCCTTTAAAAGCATTTTTTATTGATGGACTAAAGGATATGCTTTGGGCAGAAAAAGCGATCATTCCCGGTTTGCAGAAATTACAGAAATTATGTACTTGCGAGCAATTGTGCGACGCCTTTGAGACACATGCACAACAAACGCAAAAGCATATTGCCCGCCTCGAGAAAGTATTCCAGATAATGGGAGAAAAACCGGAACCTAAAAAATGCAAGGCTATGGAAGGCATCCTGAAAGAAGTAGAGGAAATGGTAGAGGCGGCGCCTGAATATTCAGCAACAAGGGACGCTGTAGCGATCATTGCAGCACAAAAGGTAGAGCACTACGAAATTGCAAGCTATGGCGGATTGGTTGCACTGGGGCACACGCTCGGGTTAAGCCAGGTAGCTAATATGCTGCAAAAAACGCTCGATGAAGAAGAAAATACTGATTATAACCTGACCGACATCGCTGAAAGTTATATCAATTTCGAGGCGAAACAGGAAGAAGAGCCGGAAACAGCCAGTGCTTAACACATTTTAAATACCTGCTGCCTATTCCATCATAAATCCAATGAAAAGTAGCGCATGCATGATTCAATTTTCCTTGAAAGGCGGCAATACGGATAGTATGCCGCCTTTTTTAAAACGGCAGCGTTAAACGGATGAAATTAACCCCATTATTTTACGCTTAAAAATATAAAATATGAAAAACGTATTAGTCTTCCTTGCTTTTGCAAGCAGCATACACCTGGCTATTATGGCTAATGCTACTGAAGTAAGCTTTGTAGCACCGCGTGTAGCAGTAAAGAATTTTAATGACCAGGATACCGCCAGGATCAATCGCCAGGCGAATCCGAAAAATAAAAGAAGCGACACAAGGCAAAAGACCGGGATGCCACCGGATATAAAAACTGATACCGCAACAGTTCCGCCTACCCCGTTCGACACGCTTTCTAATCCTTCGATGAACAGGAGAAATTGATTAATACCCAAAAAACATATCTAAAAAACTAGAGCATGCCTGGAAAGACATGCTCTAGTTCCTTATACATACAATTTTATTGACGTCTCCTGCATCTTTTTAGCCAATGATACGAATTGCATTAGCTTTGATTCATCTCCATGAGGCTGCTAAGAGCTCATTTAAGGTCACAGCGGGATGGTACCAAGGGTTGCTGCCAATAATTTTAAGGCTTGTTGCGCAAAGTCAATTTGCCGCTCGCTAAAACCGGTGGCTAAACTATCCAGTTGTACTGCCAATTCTTCCTGTTCACCGTAAGTAATGGACAAATAAGCCACTACACCTTTTTCAGGATCCGTGTGATCCGCAAACCCGGTGATCCCCAAACCTACATAAGCATTAAACAATTTAGTAACACTCCTGGCCATTTGCGTGGAAATGTCCTGCCCCACTCCCGATCTGTTTGTGGCATAAACAGGCTCTACGCCCAGGTGTTTGGCTTTCTGACCACAATTATAGGTAGTAATACCACCCTGGAAAATACTGCCGGCTTCCGGAGCGTTACTCAATAAAAATTGCAGGTAACCCGAAGTAACACTCTCTGCCACCGCTATCGTTTTCTGATGTTTCAATAATATTTCGCTGATTTGCTCCAGGTATTTATGTTCCATCTTACTACCGTTTTTACTGACTATTTTCTGCTATTTTTTCATTCGATCTTTCATCCCTGTAAATAAGCCTATAAATCATAAAGACGAGATAAGTTTTCGTTTGTTATTGTTGCAGGCGGGGATCTTTAATATCTGGCGTGTATTCTTTTTATCCAATCAACCTGTACACTGGCATTACGCCTTCCCGGTATTCGAGATCATGCTCACAAGTGCTTTATTAAAAGCAGGTAAATCATTTGGCGTCCGGCTGGTGATTAAATTAGCGTCGATCACCACTTCATTATTTTCCCAATTTGCACCTGCATTTTTGAGATCCGTACTTATGTTTTCCACCGAGGTCAATTGACGCCCTTTAACCACTTCCGCTTCAATCAGCAGCTGCGGACCGTGACAGATTGCCGCAACCGGCTTTTGTTGTTCGAAGAAATCGCGGATAAATTGCAATGCGTCCTTATTCATCCTTAATTTGTCGGGGTTGATGACACCACCGGGCAACACCAGGGCATCGTAATCTTTAGCACGCGCCTGGTCGACATTTACATTCACTTCATAGTCACTACCCCAGTCTTTTTTGGCCCAGGCGCGGATTTTATCCCATTCGGGGCTTACCACATCTACCTGCCACCCCTGCTGTTCCAGGTGTTCCTTAGGTGATTTCAATTCACTTTCTTCAAATCCGTTTGTTGCCAGAATGGCGATACGATACTTCATATATTGCTGATTTTTGGTATACACATTTATCATTTGACCCTTCTTACCAAGATCGTATAAACAACTACCATAATCATTCCAGAATATTAAAGCCTGAGTCTCTATTTGCATTTGATGAACAGGATAATCGGATAGTGGAAATGAATGCCCCACATTGAGGAAAGGCCACATCAAATGACCACGTAATAACTAGGCAAGTAATACCGGAAAATACTTACAAAGTACGAGGGGAACTCGATAGGTATTAGTGCCCCTACTCCGCATATATTGACATACCAGGAACAGATTACGATTAAGTAATCATATCTATGGCCCTTATTAAGGCAATGTCAATTAACCGATGACTAAAATTTTGTCAGAATGATACTGATCGGAAAATAAATTAATACAGAAAAACAAAGGATTGCTTGAAAACAAGCGTCAAATGTAACCCGTAGGAACTGGGATATAGGGATGGATAAATTGATCGCACCTTTTGTCTTTCTCATTGTTGTTTTTTTCTTAACAGGTATAGGTAATTTTACGGGCAATTTTTAAGATGATTGCTCCGTTTTCAGGCGATTGTAAAGGGTCTTCCTATCTATTCCCAGGTAATGTGCTGCTTTACTTTTATTGTAATTAGATACTTTCAGCGCCTCCTGGATTTCTTTAAGGCTGATATCTCTCGGTTTTTTCTGTCTGGAAGAAAAAAGGGTATCTTTTTCCATCTTTTCATCCTGTTCCTGTTCCACACGTAAGAGTTCGCCCGGAAGATATTCTGTAGTGATCGTAAACTGGTCCGGACAAAGCAGGCAGGCGCGACGGATTACATTTTTCAACTCCCTTATGTTGCCTGGCCAATTATAATTCAATAAGGCAGCCAATGCAGCTTCGTCGGGGGAATGAACATTTTTATCCAGTTCTGCATTAGTTTCCGCCAAAAATTGGTCGATAAAAAGCGGCAGATCTTCATTACGGTAACGCAATGCGGGTACAACAATTTCAAAATCATTCAAACTTTGGTACAAATCTTCCCGGAACTAGCCGTTCTTGACCGCGTTACTGAGATTTTCGTTAGAG
>CAXYKQ010000142.1:0-6016 GCA_964277835.1 uncultured Edaphocola sp.
AACCGGATGAAGTGCGTTATGGCAATAATTATGAACAAAGCAACCTGGAAGGCCGGGTTTTAAGCGCTGATTTTGGCAACACGACATTGATCTCGGCTTACTTCCCTAGTGGAACGAGCGGCGACGAACGCCAAACCTATAAGTACCAGTGGCTGGATGAATTTTTTGAATACATCAACGAGCTGAAAGCAGCCGGTCGCTCTATCATTATTTGCGGAGATTATAATATATGCCATAAGCCAATCGATATTCATAATCCTGTGAGTAATAAAAATAGCTCAGGTTTTTTGCCCGAAGAGCGGGCCTGGATGGATAAATGGTTCGATAACAATTTAGTAGATACTTTCCGCTTATTTTATCCCGACCTCATCGATCAATATAGTTGGTGGAGTTACCGGGCAAACGCCAGGGCCAATAATAAGGGTTGGCGTATCGACTATATAAGCGTTACTACCGATCTTAAAGACCGCGTATCCGGCGCAGCTATCCTGCCGGATGCCAGGCATAGCGACCATTGCCCGGTGATGGCGGAGATAACCCTTTAACAAGTACACCATATTGGAAGAGCGTTGCATTATTATTGATGCAACGCCCTTTTGCTTAGTAGCATAGCCGGGTTTTTGACCGGGAATCAATCAGGGGTCCAGTATAATCTCCAGGCGCGTCCAGGTGATCCCCTCTGCCTGGTAGCGTTCTGCAATAGAAAGCCGGTATTTTTTGGGGTATCTGCTGTTGATTCGGGCTAGCCTCGCTGCAATGTTTTTTAAGCCAAATGACTTTTCCAGGTTTAATTCCGGGCGGGCTGCTCCATTGTCCATTACAGCAATACCATAACTATTGCCTTTTGAACTGATGATTATTTTTATTATTCCCTGCCTGTCCCGGTATTGGGCAACCCCATGAACAATGGCATTTTCCACCAAAGGCTGGATAAGCAGCGGCGGCACCAGGATGTCAGATAGGTCCACACCTGCTTCACATTGGATGGTATAAGTAAAATGGTCCTTCAGTCTCATTTGTTCCAGCTTGAGATAGCTCTGGATCAGCGCTATTTCATCTTCCAGGCTAATGAATTCATTTTGCAGGTTATAGAGATTCCGGCGTAATAGTCCGGAGAAGGTGCCCAGGTATTTTTGCGCGGCTTCATTTTGTTGATCATTGATCAGGAATTGGATGCTGTTCAGCGCGTTAAATGTAAAATGCGGGTTCATGAGTGCATTAAGACTGCGTAGTTCCGATTGGAAAAAGCGCAATTCCAACTCCTTTTTCTTCAATAGTCTTTCTTTTTTCCTTTTTAGGATGCGGTAGATCATAAAGAAAACCGCCGTGCTGCCGGCAATCGTGATGCCTACCAGGAAGATAGGATGAAGCCAGAATGGCATTGGAATCGTAAAATGATACTTTAGTGTGTTGGAGTACGTATCGTTGGAACTCTTAGCCCGGATCAGCAAAGTATAGCTCCCGGGATTATTTAATAATAAAGTGATCTGCGCTTTTGATGAGCTGATCCAGCCTGTATCCCGGTCCTCACCAGTGTAAAGCAGGTATTCATATTGGCAGTCCCCGTAAATATGATCTACATGCGACAGGGCAAGGTCAACCAGGTGGTAGGGACCGTAAGCCAATCTTATATCGTTCCCGGTAACTACGTTTTTGTTGATCTTGAGCAGGTCGGCATCCAGCCGGATAGGATAAGCGGTAATACCCTTCCATAAAAATTTATAGGCGGTATTGCCTGTTTGTACGTATAATTCATTGTCGCGGAAAGAGGCGCTGAGGATAGGCCCGCTGATGAAATTACTTTTGAAGATCCCTTTCAGGCTCAGTTTTTGATCCTTAATGAGCACAAGCTCCAGGTAATTCCGGTTCACAATGAGGCATAAGGAATCATTTACGTTTAATAAATTCAAAAGGTTGGGCCTCGACCACGAAGCTTTAACCCGCAGGTCCGGGCCCAGGTAATGCAGTTCTTTCAGGGTCATGGCGAGGTACCCGGTATCGATGGCCACCATCCTTTTGAGAGCTTTTGCCTGCTCTATCTTAATGGCCTGGTTATCTTTTACCAGGTAAGTATATTTTAGCCCGCATACCAGCAGTTGCCTGTTCCTGTAGTCGCAGGTGACGCTGATAATCTTGTTGGTAGAGTCGTTGAAGAAAACGTCCCGCCGGTCCTTGTTCCACAGGCTTATCTGGTACTTAGCCAGGACATAGCGAAAATGCCCCATTTTTATAGATTTCGATGGGCTCAGCATATAGTCGGGCAACGTGTAGTACGGCGTGTCGGGAGTAAATTCCCTGGTACAGGAAAAAATGTCCTCTGGTTGATTATAAACGCCAAAGCCCAGAGTGCCGGTCCAGGTATCGTTTAACGCACCGTCAATTGCAGCAGTCGGTTTCATAAAACTGTAGGTGGTTTTACCATCAGCTTCGTAGAGCCCGGCTGGTGTGGCGATTTTAAGCCTGCCGTTTACATAGCAGGGAATGGTATAATGATCGTTGATAAATTGCGGTTGGTTCCGGAAGGGAATAGGCCGCAGGTCGGCATTCATTAATTTGCCGTCGATAAGATAGACCTCCTGGCCGGATTGATCAGCAATCCCCCAACGGCCTATATTAAGACGAGTGCGTTGAAGCACCTGGCCCGAGCCATTAAATCTGACGATACCTTTCGAGCTAACCCTGCCATAGGTGCCATCCGGATATTTCATATACCCCCAAAAAATCTCCCCGATGTCCAGTTCTTGGGCAGGAGCAGCTATTGACTTGCTGCACGTTCCTTTAATCTCTATGATGCTGTCTTTAGGATGGTGATAGAATAAAATAGAGCCATCAGCATTCAGCATCGTGGCATGCAGGTAGGTTTTATTTTGATTCTTTATGTTGATTTGACGGATAAAAGGAGCATGCTCATTATTATAAATCATATTATTTTTCAGGTAGGAGATATGGGCATTATAAGTTACAAGCCATAGCCGCTCCTGGTTGTCCTCCATAATGCTAAAAACTTCATTGTCCGGCAAGCCGTCATCCGTGGTGTAAAGCTTAAAACGCGCCCCGTCATAGCGGACCAGGCCCTCTGGGGTTCCCATCCAGATATAGCCCTTTTTATCCTTATGCAAGTCGTAGATCGTGTTTGGAATACCGTTATTCGCCTTATTGTAAGGGATCTTCAGTGCTTGCCAGGAAGCTGGCTGCGCCCGGCCCCAAAGCGGCAGGCAACAAAGTAGGAACAGGAAGTATTTCATTGAGTAGCTACTTGACCAAATGAGGGAAGGGCTGCAAAAATTGACCTGATTTCTTTTAAGCGGCGCCTGCTGATCTTGACCGAACAGCCATAATGAAGTTGCATTATAGTTGAGAAGTTATTGCTGATTATAGCCTTGAAATACCTGATGTTGACCAGGTAGCTCTTGTGAGTTCTGAAAAATACTCCTGAGCCTACTATGCCTTCCAGCGCTGCAATAGATTTTGTGATCACTGCGGAGCTGACCTTATTATCAGTCAAATAAAATAGTTTTGAATAGCTTCCTGATGCCTCCATATAAAGAATGTTACGGGTGGGCAGCTTAACCGGGAAACCCGATTCCCGTATATAGATATAGTGCTGGTCGTCTGCAAGGTTTTTAGGATCTTCAAACGTATTCAGTGCCAGGTGCTTTTTTATTTTCCCGATTACCGCATACAGCTCATCTTCATCAATAGGTTTTAAAAGATAGTCAATAGCGTTAGCGCGGAAAGCCCTAAGGGCATACTGGTCATAGGCCGTTACAAAAACCAGGGAAAAATATTGTGCAGAAAGCTGTTCCAGCAACTCAAATCCAGTTCGGTCTTTTAAGTGGATATCCAAAAACACAACATTAACACGGTGTGCATTCAGGTATAGGATAGCGGGGGCTGCATCGGCAAAAGTGCCCACGATTTTTATACCCCCCATCTTTTGCAGGTAGAATGATAAATTGGCAATACCATCCGGTTCGTCATCAATAATTACAGCGTGCAGCATTTTAGCAATTCTCTAAAGTATCAAAAAAACAGGACAGACAGTAAAATTGTCCTCCTGTTTTCTTTAAACGTATTTAGAAGCTAACTTATTGTTTTACAATGCGTTCATTATAGGTTTGCCCCTTGTCGATAAGCTGGATGATGTACGTTCCGGCGGCCAGGTTTTGAGTAGGTATCGTCAGCTTATTAGCTCCTTCCCGGACTGCAAATTTCTGTTCGTATACCTTTTTGCCAAACAGATCAAAGACATTAATGCTAACCGCTCCTGTAGCTAAGGCAGGATACTGCACGTCACAGAATGTAGTTACGGGGTTAGGAACGACGGTAATTCCTCTTTCAGCGGTCTGGGGCGATTCTAAAGGCATAGCTGCGGTCATCGTGCTGACGGAATTTTGACTGATACAAAGGTAAATGCTGCGTTTACAACTTACACCCGAAGTTGAAGTATGGGTTAAAGTCACCACGAAAGTACCCGGGCCCGAAAAGGTAGTGGTAAAGCTTGAGCCAGATCCCGTAGCCGGCGTGGCTCCCCCGGCAGGGCTGATCGACCAGGTATTGGTGCCCGTCAGATCAGCTGCGCTAAAATTATATTGGTAGGCATTGATGCTGGAAGAGCTGAAGCTAAAGTTGGCATTACAGGGATTAGAATAAACAACCGTAAGTTTAGGCCTTAGGCTTGGGTCCGGGTGGTCGCTCGAGGCGAACACCATACTTCTGTAATGCACTTCTGTAGCCAACTTCATCAATAGGCCATTATTGGAAGACGGAAAATTAACCCAGTTTTGTATAAGCGATACAAGGGCGGCGCTTGAATTAACATAGTTATAGTTATACCTCGAGGTACTTGTAGGGATTGTAAACAGAGCTGCGGCGTTAAAGGTCGGTTGGGTATTCCAGGTTACCGTCGATTCGCTCCATGCGCCGGTTACGAGATGCAATTGTGTAGGATTTGTGTTGGTATACGGACTTCCGGGATAATAGTTATTACCGTGAGCTATGTAGGAAACCGGTACGCCAAACAATTCAAGCTTTGCAGATACGATAGTGGCGCCGGGTGGTATACTAGCCAGCTCTGTGAATTCTATAAGACTACGTTGAGTGCCACTGCCGCAGCCCCCGGAAGACCAGGTCCAGTCCACGGCGGTTAATTCGGAACTATCTCCAGTATTCAGATCTGCGGGCGTGGTCGTGTAGCCCGAGGGGATGCAGTTTCCGTCCAGGGCCCAGATGTGCGCATCCTTCCCAACACATGGCCCGGGTTGAAAAACAGAGGTTACTGTTTGCGCCTGTAGATTAAAAGAAGCACAGAGGCTTATGCCGGCGAATAATGATAAGAAAGGGAACTTCATAACTAATTATTATTTAGAGTTAAGAGATTGTGTTGTACTAACTGCGCGCAATTCTGAATTGAAATTGTGCCTTTCTGTTGGAATGCGATGCCGGAAGTTCAGGAACGGCATTGATTTCTTATAAACGGTAGGCGTCGATTATGGTTTAGCTTATTATATCCCGAGATTAACTAATCTTTACGGCGGCCGCCTTTAAATACCTGTCTTTATTTGCTTTGCTTTAACCGATCTTCCGCCTGAATAGCCTTCCTTATTGGTTTTGGTGTTATTGCAGAAAAGAATATGGCTTGTTTTGGAAAAAAGATTTGGAAAGCTGGGTTTAAAGGGTTTACCTTTGCACTCCGTTCAAGGGGCGGGATAGTTCTTAAAAAAAGGTTGAGAGATAGGCTGGTAGCGGTTTTTGGGGTTTTTGGCAAAGAGGATTCTTTTAGAAAAGTTTCAAAAAAGATTTGGCTAAGAGTTTGGAGTAGCTTATCTTTGCACTCCGCTTCTGAAAAGGGGCTTAGTTCTTAGGAAAAGGTTGTGAGTTTGGTGAGAGAGGAAGTGTAGCGAAAAAAATAATTAAAAAAACTTTTGGTTATTAAAAATAAAGCTGCTACCTTTGCACTCCGCTTCGAGAGAGGGGTTTAACAAAAAAATAGCAAAAGGGAAAATGATCCGGTTCG
>CAXYKQ010000143.1:0-3654 GCA_964277835.1 uncultured Edaphocola sp.
ATCAAGATTTAGGCTAGTGCCCTCTGTAAGCGCGTTAAAGCCAGGATATGATTTAAGAAGGCTATTTTCGTCGATAAGGTCTTTCAATAGTATGGTCTCATCGGAATAGAGCCCGCATTTGACAGCAGCATTTACAAGCTTGATGTTGTTGTCGTCCTCATAAAGTGCTTTGAAAATGTCCGTGATTTTATCGATCATAGCAACCCGGTGTTTTTCTTCGTCGGATTCAGGCAGAAATCTAATGGCGTTATCTGGCACCCCGCTGAGGTATCTTCCGGTAATATCGCCTAATTCGACCTTATCCGAAAATGTTGCTAAAGAAGATGTAGGATTTTTTTTACAGGAATAGAATGCGGTAGCCAAAGCTGCTACAGCAATCGGAATTATAATTTTTTTCATTAAAGTTGTCTTTAAAAAGTTTAGAATAAATTTTCAGACCTTTCAGACGCTTAAGGCTAAAATTTCACCCCAACCAGACCACCGACATATAGATTTACATTTCCAAAAGTATTGTTGTTGAAGTCTCCCTTCACTCCTATTATGAAGTTCTTGATAGAAACGTCATAACCGAAAGATAGCCGGTAACCCAGATAAAGTGCACTTTCTTCTTCCAGGTTCAATATCTCTTTCCTGTAAATTTGTGCTGATGGATTGTGCACGATGTTAAGCTGTGACGAATGGATCTGCCTTTTGTAGCCTACAGTAGGACCTGCAGCAATATAAAAACCTGGAACAATTTTGTGAAATGGATAGTAGCTTCCTTTGACCCACAGACTTGTTGTCGTGTTTGTAGCATATGTTTTGTCTACATCGCCTCGGCTGCTCCCTACCAATTGCTGGCCGGTAGCACCTGTTTCCATAAACAGCTCACCGCCGAATTGGAAATCACCTAATCCTAACCGCGGCTTCTTAACCAGGCTCCTTTGATAAGAAGTTGAAATGCCATATCCCAACATGTCCCATGTCCCGAATGTTACATACCCACCGGAAATTTTTACAACATTTTTTGGCCTTTCCTGGCTCTGGGCTGTATTAGGAATGACGCTTAGACCCGAAAGCAGGAGAGAAGACAGGATGGATATGCAGTATCTTTTTGTAAGCATGTAAAATATATTTTGTCAAATTATATGGAGCTCAGATTAATCAATAATCCAAGCTCCATAATTAGTTAGTAATCTGATTAGCGAAAGTTAAGCAGCCGCTAAGGTACTAAAGTTCTGTCAGCCAAGGTAAACTCAACGTCTGCATTACAGTTACGCTTAGGCCATCCTTCGTACATGCCACATGTAGAGAACTGCGTACTTCTATTGAGTACAAAAAATACGTCCCTATTTAAATTATCCTGAAAAATTACCGGATCGTCAGACTTGTAAGTGAATTTTACCGTTACTGTACCCGTTTCTTGCAGGTTTGAATTCTCCTTCTTTGTTGTTGTACTTACAGCGAAAGAAAGCTCGGTTGTATTTCTGTTATCTTCTTCATAAATACCTATAAAGATCTGATGGTTATTGGCCTCCCAGTCACTATCTAGTTCACGCGTCCAGTTTACCCAGTTTTCTTTACGGATATTTTTACGGCTGATGTCATTTGGTTGTTCTGGTGTACTTGTTTCAACCTGACCACCTGTAGTTTTTAAATAACCGTCACCTTTAACAAATCTGATTTCAGAGCCACCGCCATTTCCGGTGAGACTTACCAGAGCATCATATTGCTTTTTACATTTTACATCACCGCTATATACTTGTTTCACTTCCCTTGGTAATCCCGGCGTAGTGATATCGCCACCTGGAGGGAAATCGGCAAGAGGAATCGCAACCCCGGCCCGAAGGCGTACACCGTTTACACCGATAACGTGCACCGGCTTTGTTGTCGCAGCGTAATCATCATTTACGGTAGTTAGCGTAGTATAAAGACCACCGCCTGCATCAGAAGCAACACCTCTGGAATAACCTAAGATAGCATCCGCATCAGCTACTGCTGCCACAAGGGTAACATCTGTATTAGATAGTGTGTAATCTTCTGAATAGGGGAAGTAAACCGAAACTTCGCTGGTCAGTGTTCCTGTTTGGGTAACAACCTCATTCAGGTATTCAATTAAGTCAGGATTGCCGAGATTATTGGCGGCATCCATAAAGCTGTTCGCAAACTCGTCGAGATTCGTCGGAAGACCTTCGGTCAGGCTCATGAATCGAGCATTGTCCTTCAGTAGACTATTGTTGTCTATAAGGTCTTTGAGCAATATGGTTTCGTCAGTGTATAACTCAGATTTAATAGCAGCATTCACAAGCTTTACATTATTCTGGTCTTCGTACATGACCTTAAATACCTCAGTTATCTGATCAATCATTACAGCGCGACGTTTTTCTTCATCGCTCTGCGGCATATACCTAATATCGTTTTCGGAAATTCCGTCGAAATATTTGTCTGTTAATTCTTTGATGTCACGTTGATCGTTCATCAGCGAGACACTTGGTCTGCCATCTGTATCCAGTTGTTTTTTACATGAACTCGCAGCAATAGTAAGGGAAACTAGAGCAATCGGAATTATTAGTTTTTTCATCAATTTTGTTTTAAATAGATTTGATAATTCTAGATTTTTAGGTTGTTAGTAAAATAAAAAACTGTACGTACAGGTAAATTTTCTCAAGCACAATTTCTGTTGAAATAGAAATTATGGTCATGGCGGAAAATGATAAAGGTTTATTACAGCCTATATATATTAGATCGATCGAGATGACTGTAACGGTGTTAGCAATTGTAAACTGCTTTGTAATAAGTTGCCGCAAAGATAAGCCAGTATTAAATCTCAGACAATGGGGGAATTCCCGTATTTTGGTATTTTTATTAGTTTAATCTATGCTATTGAAATTGAAGTCAACTTCAAGAATTCTTGCCATAAATACTTATCACCTACCGTTTAAATCCGTCTCATCCATTCGCTCGATCAGTTTTTCCTTCAGCTCATCCATAAACGTAGTCCGGCTGCTCTGTCGGATTCGAATATTCTGGAATACGCGATAGAAATTGCCCAGCTGTATTTTAAATATACCCTCCAGGGCGCTGATGATCTGACGGATATCGGCCATGCCGTGGTTGATCATTTTGCAGGAGTGTAGGGCGTAAGCCAGTTCTATTAACGCAACCTTGCTCCCGGTCCAGATAGTAGAGTAGGGCTGCAGATCCATCAGAGCCGCACCGGTTTTGAGCTCCATGACCTTCTTTCCCATATACTCGATAATCATTTCATGGGCTTTGATGCGACTGAGTTCAGAACTGGCAGGAGTGGAAAACCGGTCGTCGAGGTCAACGGTATCCGTATGGATCATCGGCTCACCCTCCGGAGATCGAATAAACATAAGATGATCAGCATTTGTGAGCTGTGTACGGATGTAATGGAGGAAGACCTCATATTTTTTCAAAGAGATTTGATATTGGCCGGATACACTACGGTAGTATTTGATGAGTTCTTTCCGTTCAGATACGATAGGCTTCCGGATTTCGATTTGAATTAGTTCCATGTAATACAAGAGCTGAGCCTGGAATAGAGGTTTTATCTCCTTAAAGAATTCAATCTCTTCTTTGTGGTTCTTAAACTCATATTCGAGGATAAATTTCTTTAGCTGTGCGAACGTTGATCGTAAGATCTGAAAGCAG
>CAXYKQ010000144.1:0-2603 GCA_964277835.1 uncultured Edaphocola sp.
GCAACGGCCGCTCCTGGAATGTAAATATCTACCCGGTAATGGTCAATTATAAAGTGATCCGGAATAAGAACTTCAAAATAAATCTGTACTCCGGAATCGGTCTGCAGATCTATAATTTCCGTTACAAAACCAACCTGACCCATTACTCAGATCCTAAGGATAAACTGAGCAATGATCCGGGGGCGAGCTTTACCAAAAACAAGCTTTCCCAGAACTTTCTAACCGTCCCATTAATGGTGAATTTCAATCATAAACTGGACAAAAAGAACTGGCTGACCTATGGTTTCGGGGCCAGCGCAGGCTACAACTTAAATACCTGGACCAAACAGCAATCCAAAGAGTTCGGAACGCAGAAGAACCATGACCTGTACAATTTTAATGAATTCAATGTAAACCTGATTGGTGAGATCGGCATTAACAGCTTAAGATTTTTTGCCAGTTATCAATTAACCAATATGTATAAAGGTACCGATCTGAAACAGCAGCCTATAAGCTTTGGTATTCGCTTTGGTCAAATTTAGTTTTTCAGCCCTATATTTATAAACGTAATGGTTTGCAGTGTCTACTGCGAACCATTTTTGTATTTTCCTGCTTATTTTTGCTGCCATGAAATTAGTGATCCAGAGAGTAAAAGAAGCATCGGTCGGTATAGCCGGGAACACTTGTTCTTCCATTGGGCCAGGTTTGCTGGTATTGGCCGGGATTGCCTGCGATGACAGCACCCGGGACCTTGAATATGCCGCAAATAAATTGGTGCAAATGCGCATTTTTACGGACGGGAACAGTGTGATGAACCGGTCTGTAAAGGATGTTGGCGGCGACATACTCATTGTAAGTCAATTTACCTTACTGGCGCAGACCCGTAAAGGCAACCGGCCCTCTTACATGGAGGCGGCCAGGCCGGAAGTTGCTATTCCCCTGTATGAACAATTCTGTAAACTGGTAGCTGATCTGTCCGGTAAACCAGTGGCCACCGGTGTTTTCGGCGCAGATATGCAAATAAGTCTTTTGAATGACGGACCGGTAACAATTGTTTTAGACTCCCGGGAAAAGTGAGCCAGGTAAATTATCCCATACTTACCATTCCTCATTAACAGGGATCGCTCCCTTGCGCTACGCTACAGCCGAGATAAAATTAACCCATTCACCATTCACCATTCACCATTCATCATTAACCATTAACCATTAACCATTAACCATTATACTTCAGCACCAGGAATTGCTTGCCAAAAGGTTCGGTATGCCGGTATAAGTCCTCGAAAAAGCCTTGTCCGTAATTTAAATAGTAGGGCAGGAAAGTCTCATAACGTTCCTGGAGGCTGTCGTTCGGGAACGCATGCTCTTTAAAGCTTTGAATACGGGCTACCTGGGTATCAAGGTTTTTACGGATCGCGCGGTTGATCTTTTTATCCAGGATGTCAAATTGCGCCTGCACTTTTGCTACAACTGCCGATACACTTCCGCTGAGATTTTTATCCAGTTGAGCATATTTTTCGCTTAGTTCGGATTGCCAGTCTGCAAGCTGTTGAAAATAAGCATCCAGGCTCCACTGTTCTTCTTTTTCAGAGCGGACTAACTCTTCGATCAGGGTCGCAGTTTTGCGGAACATTTTATGATCATCAAGGCCGGCTTTTACTTGCGTCTCGGCCGTTTTACGGTCGAGCACTACAGCAGACTGCCTTAAAATTATAGCAGGATAAAAGACCTGGTAATGGTTGAAAACTCCTTTCAGCTGCATCCAGTAGGCCACTTCGCTGCCACCGCCTATAAAAGCAATATCCGGCAGGATGCTTTCCTGGTAAAGCCCCCTTAAGATCACGTTCGGACTAAAGCGTTCCGGGTGAGCCTCAATCTCTGCCTCCATTTCCGCTGCCGAAAATTTAAGCTCCGTATTCAGTACCAGGTAGTCCCCGTTGACATATTCGATCCTTTCTCTCAGGCCCACTTTCAGGTAGAAGAAATTGATCGGTCTGAAAAAAGCCTGGGCTTTATAAGTTTCGTTCAGGCGCTCCGAATCCCGTTTGACGAGCTCAAAGGCCTTAGGCCGCAATACTTCTTCTTTGATAACGGGAACAAATTTTCTTTTTAGCCGGGCATCATTGGCGTCCAACACCAGTATGCCCAGGAATCCCAACAGGTCATTGATCAGTGTTCTCGTCGCCATAGCTATACTATTGCCTTTTTTATAGGCGCTTACAATAGTATTGCGTAAGTGTTTTTCGGAAGTTCCTGCCGGGCCCAGCAGTGGCAGCAATTCCCTGATCAAACGTTCCAATGCTTCATCTGCCAGCATCATGCCCACAGCGCCGGCCTGGCCGGTGTGCCAGTCAAATATTTTACCGTCATACCGGAAATGTCCCAATTCTTCAAAATCATTATCCTCGGAGCCGATATAAAAAACTGGAACAAAATTAGCTGTATCGTCCAGTGACCTTAGATGTGCCGCTAATTTTGCCGAATGAACGATTTTATAGATGAAGTATAAATAACCGGTCATCAGGTTCGGCTGATGCGCCGAACAAACGGTAAAGGTATTTTCTTCACGCAACCGCTCCAGGTTTGCTTCAACCGCCGGGTTGAGCTCCAGTTGTGCATACTGCTCT
>CAXYKQ010000145.1:0-15423 GCA_964277835.1 uncultured Edaphocola sp.
ACTTTATTTTCTGTTTCCCGTTTAAGCTTTAGAAAGGCAGAATATCATCCAAATCCGGATCATTATCATTATTTAGGTAGCTGCCGCTATTTTCCGTATCCTGCTTTCCGCTTCCCTGATGTCCCTCGCTGTCTTTTCTTTTATCCAGCATGACCAGGTTTTCGGCAATTATTTCTGTTTGAAACCTTTTATTTTTGTCTTTATCTTCCCAGCTTCTTGTTCTGAGCCGGCCTTCAATGTAGACGAGGCTTCCCTTGTGCAGGTATTTCCCTGCCAGCTCTGCCAATCCTCTCCACAATACTATGGTATGCCATTCTGTTTCAGATACCACATTTCCATTCTTTTCCTTCCTCATCTCTGTAGTTGCCAATGGAAATTTCGCCACCGGTATATCCCCTTCGATATATTGCAGGTCCGGATCTTTTCCCAGGTTACCAATCAGCACTACTTTGTTGACTCCTCTCATAGATCAAAAAATTTTTCGGTTACCAAATATTAAACAAGGCTATAAATCAATACTAAAAATAAGGCATTTCTTCCAAAAAAGAAATTATTGTTTTGGGGAACGGGTAATTTTTCACATCAGTTTTTTTCACCCAGGTTCCCTTTCCGAAGCCCGGGGCCGGCTTTTCTTTTAACTTAATTACGGAAAAGCGGCTGGCTATAAGCTGGTGGGTGAGCCTCTGTTTAGACGAGAAAATATGGAGTTGCGCTGTTTCGATTAAGGAGGAGTCCAGGAAGTCTATTGTATCTGCAGTTTCCGATTCTACCAGGAAGAATTCATAAAGTTCATGCCATACATCGCCCAGCGGCCGCTGCTGCAGGTAGAGCTCATCTTTTACTTCCAGGATATAGTAATTAAAATAGCGTTGCTTTACGGCTATTTTCTTAGTCTTTACCGGGAATGCGTATATATTATCTTCTCGGTAAGCTTTGCAGCCCGCAGCTAAGAAGCAGGCGTCACATTTTGCCTGTTTGGGCGTGCATACGGAGGCACCGAGATCCATGATCGCCTGGTTAAAGATTGCAGGGTGTTCCGCGTCAAATACTGAGTTTACAAGGTCTAAAAATCTTTTCTTCCCCGTTGTGGTATCTATAGGCTCGGGTACTGCAAAATAGCGCGCGATAACCCGGTACACATTTCCGTCAATAACCGGTACCGGGCGGCCAAAAGCGAAAGAAGCAATTGCCGCAGCCGTGTAAGGGCCAATACCTTTAAGTTTTATAATCTGCGCGTACTCGTCCGGAAAGCTGCCGCCATATTCGGCAACGACCTGTCGGGCCGTTGCCAGCAGGTTACGGCAACGGGAATAATAGCCCAGGCCCTGCCACAGCTTAAAAACCTCCTGGTCGGGAGCCAATGCCAGTGCATCTATAGTTGGGTAAGCCGCTACAAAACGCTCATAGTAAGGTAAACCCTGTTCTGCCCGGGTCTGCTGTAAAATGATCTCTGAAAGCCATATTTTATAGGGGTCTTTTTCTCCTTTCCAGGGCAGTAGCCTGTCATTCTCCAGATGATGCCAGGAGAGCAATTGCTTTGCAAAAAAATTATCGTTCATAATTAAGGTACAAAAATAAAAGCTGCCGCCCAAACAGACGACAGCTTTTGCATTCAATTAGCAGAAATCTTATTTAAGGATTTCCAGTTTTTTATTCACCATACCTTTGTTGGTTTGTATTTTGATATGATAAATACCCGCCGCAAGGTCTTTACGGAATTCAATACGGTGTTTGCTGTTATGTTTATCAGGTATATCCTGGCTCATTATTTCCTGGCCCACGACGTTAAATACTTTCAGGCTGCTTATTTCGATACCTGGAGCGGTTTCTAAGAATACCACATTGTCGTAAGTCGGGTTAGGATATATTTTAACCTGTCCCTCATTGGCCACATTATTAATACCTACACCTCCTATGATCGTAACCATGATACTGTCTACTACCTCTCCGCAAGTACTGTTGGAGAATAATTTAAGCCAGTAGTTGCCATTCGCGGTGTATTGGTGTTGCGTCGTTGGCACGGTTGTCGTATCTCTCGGGCTGCCATCGCCATAATCCCAGATATATTGAACGATATTTACCGGGTTATCGGCAGTGAAAATAAAGGTAGCAGCAGGCTGAGCAGTAACCAGGATGCCATCCAGCTCCGGCATCTGACCGCTTACGATCAATTCTACCGTATCTACAGTAAGACAAGCATCGGCACTGGTTACATAAACGATATAAGTACCTGCCGTGTTAATCTCAATCGTTCTCGTAGTTTCCCCTGTACTCCAGTAATAGCTGCCGCCGTTTAAACCACCGGGGCCGGCGTCCAGGATCTTGGTGCCTCCTCCGCATATCGTTGCTGTAGCGCCCAAGTCTACGATAGGTTTAGATCTTATGGTCGCACTGATGGTGTCATAGCCCACACAACCGAAGCTGTTGGTGACGGCGACATGGTAAACACCGGTCTGGCCGATTGCTCTTGAGCTGGAGGTAGTTCCGTTATCCCAGAGATAAGTAGCATTATTAGGCTGAGGGCCCGCTTCCAGGTTGAAGGTTGCTGCAACAGCGATGCAGGTGTCAAAGTCTGCCCCGATATTAACTTCCGGAACCGGGTTGACAGTAGCGACTACTGGCACGCGCGCCGCCTCGCAGATGGAAGATGCCCGGTAGTGAACACTTCCGTTAAAGGCCCGCCCCTGGTTGGTTCCGCCAAAAGTAGAACATAGACCTGTGCCGGTGATGATATCGAGGTCTGCGTTGGCATATACGGTAGGCGTAGGCATATTGGTATAGGCTGCATTGTATTCGATATAAATACCGGTCAGTACATTAGGCGCGATAGTGATGGTTGTCGGTATAGGAATGTTAAACTGAACTCCTGCTGTTGTAGTAGGGATAACTGCTGTTGTATGCAGGGTCCAGGCAGCAGCGTTAGTTTCATTACCCACGAATGTACCATTCCTCGTATACACTTTAACGGTAACGTTAGTGCCGCCCGCATACGCTTTTGCCTTGAAACTATCAATAGTCAAACTTATGTTCGGATCAATATCAAACATAACTCCGCCGGTACAGCCGTTCCCCCCTACATCCGTTGTTGCTAAAGTAGCTGCGGCCACGCTGCCGCCAGCGGCTTCTGTTACATAATAGGTTGTAGTTGTATTAATATTCGGCGTGGTAAAGGTATTACCGGTAGCCAGAGGCACGCCCCCGGTTGCGTTCTCATACCAGCGAACAGTATTGGTAGGAACTGCCGCAGTGGCGGTTAATTGAAGGGTACCCGGACCACACCTGGAAGCACCGGTTGCTACCGGCTGCACGGGACTGTTTACCATTACAGTATCCGGTGTTGAAGTGGCGACTACATTATTGTTACATTTTACCTGCAACCGGTAATGCGTTGTAGCTGTAATCGTAGCGACAGCCAAAGTGGTATTGGTGGCTCCGGCAATGTCTGTCCAGGTAGTCCCTGTAGGGGAACTTTGCCACTGGAACGTCTGACCCGTGGCCGGCTGGATGGCAGTGTTGATACTAAGGTTAGTACTACCTGTTACGCAAAGGCTGCTCGGTGACGCGGTAGCTACAAGATTTGTAGGTGGCGTTACCGCGGTACATAAAGGCATTGTGTTAACCAGGATACTGTAATCTTCCGTTTCGCCGTAGTTTTCATTCGCACAAGGATTGAATGCTGTTGTCCCTTCTACTACTCTCGCCCGCAATTTTGTTATGCCCAGCAGTGCTGTAGCCGGGACGGTAATCGTTCCGTTGTAGGTACCGCCGCTCGTAATAGTCCCTGGAGACGCCGCACAAAGCTCGGTTACCGGGTCGAATACGCCATCATGGTTCCAGTCTGCCCAGATCTTCACCCCGCCGCTATACTGGGTTACATTTACCGCGACGTTAAAAGTAGTACCCTGTATCGCCGTTATCTGCATAGACATATAATTGGAGTAGCCCAATGCTCCGCTGGCACAGCCGGTATTGTTATTGGTTACATTCACGACAGCGCCTGTAGTTGCAAAGCTATTCAGGGTA
Organism: uncultured Edaphocola sp.; assembly: GCA_964277835.1. Taxonomy (GTDB): domain Bacteria; phylum Bacteroidota; class Bacteroidia; order Chitinophagales; family Chitinophagaceae; genus Edaphocola. The sequence goes on from CAXYKQ010000145.1 coordinate 4,024, forward strand.
GCCCCGTTTGAACAGCCATTTACATAAGTCGGCACACAATGGCAAGTGATGAATGATTTGATCGTAATGTATTTTACATTGGAATAAACCGGGGTGCCGCTGTTACATACGGAACGTAAGCGGAAATAGGTCGCAGTAGCGATACCCGCGCTGATGTTGGCGTTTGGATTTGTCGCGCCGGCAATGTCGGTCCAGGGGCCTGCCGCTGCGGCGGACTGTTGCCATTGATAGGTCATGCCAGTCCCAAAGGTAACCCCGTTTGCCGCCAATGTAAACGCCGTGTTAGGACATACAGAATCCGGAACGGATGGTGCTACAGTACCGGCATTAGGCGCACCGGCACAAGGAGTAGCTGATATGAACAGGCTGTAGTCTTCCGTTTCCCCGTAGTTTTCATTGCTACAAGGGTTAAATGTTGTCGTACCTTCTACTACCCTGGCCCGCAATCTCGTTACGCCTCCCAGCGCTGTAGCCGGGACCGTAATGGTTCCGTTATAGGTATTGCCACTTGAAATAGTATTCGCGGATGCGGCACAAAGTTCGGTAACGGGGTCGAAGATACCATCATGGTTCCAGTCTGCCCATATTTTCACCCCGCCGCTATACTGGCTCACATTTACTGCTACGTTAAAAGTCATTCCTAATACAGCGGTTATCTGCATGGACGTATAATTGGAATAGCCGATCCCGCTGGCGCAGCCAGTATTGTTATTCGTTACATCTACAACGGCTCCTGTCGTGGAAAAGCTATTAAGGGTAGCCCCGTTAGAGCAGCCATAGGTATAGGTAGGAGTACAAAAACAGTTGATAAAGGATTTTATCGTTACCTGTTTAGCGTTGGTATAAACCGGAGTGCCGCTGTTACATGTCGAACGTAAACGATAATAGGTTGCCGCAGTAATGCCTGCTGCAATTGTGTAAGACGAATTAGTAGCGCCTGCGATATCGGTCCAGGGGCCTGCTGCTGCCGCAGATTGCTGCCATTGATAAGCCATGCCGCTACCAAAGGTAATCCCGTTCGCCGCCAGTGTAAATGCCACGTTAGGACATACAGAATCCGGAACCGATGTGGCCACGGTACCTGCATTAGGAGTACCGGAACAAGCTGTTGTCATGTTATAAGTTAAGCGTATTTCTGCCAGGTAGTTTTCTGTTGAAAGGCTAGCCCCGTCGCCCGGGTTAGTTCCGTCCTGCCGGTTGGATGCCTGCCGGTTAGCAATGGGATTGGTACGGCTCATATATTTAGCACTACCGCTGCCACCATAGGCATCGTATACCATGACGATCAGGTTATCGCTATTATAGATGAAGGGTGTGGTCAATGTAAACATTTTCCAGCCGGTAGTAGCCCCGTGGAAATCAATAGCGGCATCAAAGGCCGCGGTGAGTCCACCGGTATAGGTGGCCGAATTCCAGGCCGCACTCGTTAATGTATTCGCGGTAGTGGTACGGAAGAATACTTTATTCGGACTTACTGCATTAATGCCGTCTGTAGTGCCGCGGTTATATTCTATCGCAGAAATACTGATGTTGGCGACGCCAATTTCCGCTGCCAGGTAGAGGTTTGCAGTTCTCTGGAAACCATACCAGTTGGAAGTGGGCGTATAATAGTCTGCACCCAGGGTCGGGATGCTGATCGTTACGGTAGGGTCGATAGTCACCGGGAATGAGCGCCCGCTTGCTTTTAGCCAGTCAGCCGGAACTCTAGTGATCACTTTTAAACCTCCGGAAACAAACTGAACGTCATAATCACCAACCAGGACGTTCTGCGCTTTTTGTTTTTTTTCCGGTTCAGAAAGCTTTGCCAATGGTGTATTAATGAGCAGCATTGCTTTATCCTTATTGATTGCCCGGTCAAAAGTCACGATTTGTCCAAAGTAAATCCCATCTGTACCCGGGATGTTGATATGGAAATTTGTAGCAGAGAATCGATTTTGTTTTTTTATACCGGCCACGTCCACCGACCATCCTGTGGGCATGGGGATAAATTGGCTAAACTCTATCATGGCTCCTGCAGGCAGTGCTTTGATCTCCTGTGATAAGGAATGTACTATCGTGTTATTTTCAACCCCGTTATTCAGCATTTCGAACTGCTCGGTAATGCCTTCATAAACATTGGCATAGTTGACCGTATGATCTCCCTGAAGCGTTGCGGGCTTTTGCCCTGCGAGCCTGCCGGCGGTTACTCCGGAGAAACTCATAGAAGGATTCTGCCACCATTTAAAAGTAGTTCCATTACTTAAAACCATCTGCACAGGGTTTGCCCCCGGCTTTTGAGGCAGGTAAGTTTTAAACTCGTTAGCCTCGTTGGTATATGAATAGCCGGCTTTACGCGCAGGCAACAGGGATAAGCTGATGTCCTGCCATCGATTAGCCGCATCTTTGTAATGGTAGGTTCCCCCGGTCACCACAGTAAACGAACCATTTGCATTTCTAAAGTGTTTTGCATTCCTGGTTCTACGCTCAGCAACTTCATCAGAAGGCCGGAAACCAGCAAATGAACCTCCACGTTCGTAGCGCGCATCTTCAACTTTACTTAAGTTAGTCTGGGCACCTGCATTCGTGGAAGAAAACATTAACGCGATTAAGCCGCCCGATAACAACTGCCGCTTAAAATTCGGGGTAAAGAATGTTTTCATGATAAAGAAATTATGTGATTTATAAATTAATTATATTCAAATCTAATTAACTTCCGACAAATATTATAATATAATTCGTGATTTATTATTATTAATTAGCAATCACTTATACTTAATCAACTTTTCTCGATAAATAATTTACCCTAAAAACGCATACTTAATGGTTGTTTTTTTATTATGATATATACAACAAAAGATAAAAGCTGCGACCCGTTCGGATCGCAGCTTTTATCTTCTTCGATTAAATCGCTTACTTAAGTAGTTCCAGTTTTTTGTTTATAATACCTTTATTGGTTTGTAACTGGATGTGATAAACACCGGCAGCAAGATCTTTATCAAATACGATACGATGCTTATTACTGCGATTACCGGAGCTATCCTGTCTGAATACTTCCTGGCCCACAACGTTAAATACCTTCATACTTTTTATTGTCACGCCTGAAGCAGTTTCTAAAAATACCACATTATTATAGGTGGGATTAGGATATATTTTGATTTGAGCCTCATCAGCCACATTATTAACGCCTACACCGCCAATGATCGTCACCATAATACTGTCTGCTACTTCTCCGCAGGTACTATTGGTGAATAGTTTTAACCAGTAGTTGCCGTTCGCGGTATATTGGTGTTGTGTTGTAGGGACTGTTGTTGTTTCAATCGGGCTGCCATCGCCATAATCCCATACGTATTGAACCACGTTGACCGGGTTATCTGCAGTGAAAATAAAGTTAGAGGCTGTTTGTGCAGTGACCAGAATACCATCCAGTTCAGGCATCTGGCCGCTGACGATCAGTTCTACGGTATCTACAGTGAGACAAGCATCAGCGCTGGTTACGTAGACGATATAAGTGCCTGCTTCGGTTGCTTCAATACTTCTTGATGTCTCTCCTGTATTCCAATAGTAGCTGCCGCCGTTCTCGCCGCCGGGACCGGCATCCAGGATTTTAGTACCTCCGCCGCACAGGTTTTCGGTAGTTCCCAGGTCTACAATAGGTTTAGATCTTATCGTCGCCCTGATCGTGTCATATCCTACACAACCGAAGCTGTTGGTTACTGCAACATGGTAAACGCCCGTCTGCCCGATTGCTCTTGAGCTGGATGTTGTTCCATTATCCCAAAGGTAAGTAGCATTATTTGGCTGGGGACCCGCTTCCAGGTTGAACGTTGCGGCAACGGCGATACAGGTATCAAAGTCGGCGCCGAGATTAACCGCTGGAACCGGATTTATGGTAGCTACAACAGGTATACGGGTGGTTTCGCAACCCGATGTGATGCTCAGGCGGATATTTGGCCTGTCGGTGGAAAGACTTCCGGTACCGGGAGCACTACAAATTGTCGGGTTACCATCCTCCTGGTAATAGTGGGCAGCGTTAAAGCCTACGTTGGGAGTGTATTTTACACTGTGTCCTGTACTCCAATTCGGGTTGTTGAAGCAAACTTCAACCACCAGGTTGGAAACACCATCCCAGGATAAAGGATTCTGGAACGTATAGGCATTCACAGCGCCCGCAGTAGGGGTGAAGGTTGCCGGAGCGGTATATACTGTGGTCAGTCCCGTCTCCCAGGTAGTAGACAGTTGCGTAGCCGCAGTCTGCTTCATAGAAATATAGAAATTAGACAAAGGAAATCCGCCCGCACTTACCACATCGAATGCAAGCTCCGTAATATTCCCTGAGGTAAAACCTAATGCGGCCAGTTCAGACGCCCGGATCAGGTATTGGGTTTTAAGCCCGTCAAATAATGTGTAATAAGGATTAGGATTTCCACTGAGTGTTCCCGTTCCCGTTCCTACCCATGTAGGTGCTATAGAGCCGCCTCCTGCACCGGCAGCTACGTAGTAGGTGGTGGTATTGGTGATTGAAGGAGTATTAAAAGTATTACCGGTTGCCAAAGGAAGTCCCCCGGTCGCATTTTGATACCAGCGGATCAGGTTGGTAGCGGTAGAAGGGGTTGCGGTTAAGGCTACAGAGCCCGGACCACATCTGGAACCGCCATTGGCAGTAGGCATGCTGGGTACTGTAGTAACCACTTGCGCTACAGAACTGGTAAGTACCAGGTTTCCGGAGCAGAAGATCTGGCAACGGTAATAAGTTGTTGCGGTGATATTGGAAGCGATATAATTTAATGCGGTAGCACCTGCGATATTGGTAAACGGCCCTGCAGCATTCGCTGAGCTTTGCCATTGGTAAGTAATGCCTGTGGCTACCGGAGGCGTGAAGCTTACAGTAAGCATGGCACCGGAACCCGCACATATAGTAGATGGATTGGCGGTAGCTGTTGTGGTAGTCGGAAAGTTTGAGGCGTTACACGGAGGCGGCGGGCTGAAGCGGTAGAGCTGCCCGGTAGCCGGCCGTGCCGTAATATTATCGGTGAAAGCGGTTGAGCTGGGTGTAGGTGCGGCTGTACTGTTATTTAATACCAGGTAGGTGGGCGTTGCTAACGCATCGCTGATACCAATAGTAGCTCCGCTGGAACCTGAAGTATTGCCCGTGCCTGTTTCCTGGCGGTAAATGTACTCAATCACATTAGTGGTTTCATAGATTTTGATCTGGAAGGAAATAGTTGCCGGAAACGAAGAGCTCCAGTTCCAACGCCAGTTTTTGCACTGGACCGTAAGTACCCGGTTAGGTGCCGTTCCGCTCAATTCATATCTCGCTTCCCCTACATCTCCTGATACATCATCCCAAAGCGGCATTAAGGCAGGCCTTATATCGCCCAGGCTGCCTTCAGCATTAAACGTAGCAGAACCAAACAATGAAGTATTGAAACTCAACCAGCCGTTGGAAGAAATAACAAAGTTCTGATAGTTAGTCCCGCAAAAATTAAAGGTAAAACCAATAGGCAGGGTAGCAGACAGGGCATCATCTGCCTGAATAGCAGATATTTGGGTGCCCCCGGTAATTTCTGAGAAAGAAGAAGACTGAGCCGTAAACCCGTAACTAGCGGCCGGCAGTAATTGTGCGCGGACTTGCAGACCTGAGCCCAGCAAGAATAACACGAAGACCATCAAAATGGCACGGGTATTCTTTAAGTTGGTAAAAATTGTTTTCATGATTGATATTTGGATTTTAACTTGAGTTGTACCTACAAATTTAATCCAGTTATGACAAACAGTAACATTATCTACTAGAAATATTAATCACCAAAACAATTATTTGTATTTTATTTAACTATAACACAAATATATAAAAATCATAGTTATTACAAATAAATTTAAAAAATATTTAAATATATGAAATGGATAAAAAAATAGAAAAATGTCTAAATAAATCTAACATTTTTGCTTAAAAAAAGGCATACCAGATAAAAAATCTAATATACCTCAATTTTAAAATTATTTAGTTTTAGCTATTGAGCATTCCCCATAGTTCATCTTTTAACTCCGTAATCCCGGATTGGGTCACTGCAGAAAAAAACAAATGAGGGTACTCTTCAGGTAATTCTTTCGAGATTGCATCCCGCAATTCCTTATCTAACATATCCGCTTTGCTAATGCCGATAAGCATTTTTTTATGGAGCAATTCGGGATTATATTGTTCCAGTTCGCTGTATAATATCTGAAATTCTTTCCGGTGATCGGCACTGTCTGCAGGGATTAAGAATAGCAATACCGCATTGCGTTCAATATGTCTCAAAAAGCGGTGCCCTAGTCCTTTACCCTCGGCTGCGCCTTCGATAATACCGGGTAAATCGGCCATGCAAAAGGACAGGTGATCCCTGTAATTGACCATTCCCAGGTTAGGCGTAAGGGTAGTAAAGGCATAATTGGCAATTTTAGGCCTGGCCTCGCTGACTACGGACAGCAAAGTCGATTTGCCGGCATTTGGAAAGCCTACAAGACCTACATCTGCCAAAACTTTCAGCTCCAGGTACTTGTAACCTTCTGTTCCCATTTCACCCGGTTGCGCATATTCCGGGGTCTGGTTGGTTGCCGATTTAAAATTGGAGTTGCCTAAACCCCCACGGCCTCCCGGTATCCAGATAACTTCCTGGCCGTCTTCAAGAATTTCCGCTTCTATTTCCCCGGTTTCCGCATCTTTAGCGATAGTACCCAGGGGCACATCGATGTAAATATCTTTTCCCTGGCGCCCGGAACTGTTATTACCGCTACCGCTCTCCCCGTTCTCCGCGAGAATATTCTTATGATATCTTAAATGCAATAAAGTCCATAATTGTTTATTACCTCTTAAAATTATATGTGCTCCTCTACCACCATCTCCGCCGTCCGGGCCTGCCTTCGCATTGAATTTAGTACGCATAAAGTGCATACTACCGGCTCCGCCCTTTCCTGAACGGCAAAAAATCCTGATATAATCTACAAAATTCGCTTTCTCCATATTGTGCAAAAATAAAGCCTTCAAACGAAGGCTTTAGCATTTAATTAAAATATTTAAAGTCTGACTTAAGACTGTGGCAGGATAAACGTATCTAATTTACCTTTTATACTTGCAAAGATTTCGTCAATCTCACCTACGCCTTTAATTCTTTCCAGTTTGCCTTGTGCCTCGTAATAATTGGAAACCGGCTCTGTTTTCGCCTTGTATTCAAGAATTCTTTTCGCAATTACTGCTTCATTATCATCAGATCTGCCGGAAACTTCCCCTCTTAACAATAAGCGTTGCTTTAACTCCTCTTCAGGCACTTCAAGGGAGATCAGCATATGAATACTGGTTCCTTTAAGTTCGAGCAGGTTATCCAAAGCTTCGGCCTGGGCCGTTGTTCTCGGGAAACCGTCAAAAATGAATCCTTTTGCTTCAGGGTTCTCGTCCAGTTTGGAACCGATCATCCCGATTACTACCGCGTCCGGCACCAGTTGTCCCGCGTCCATAAATTTCTTTGCCTCGAGACCCAGTCGTGTTTCGCGGGAAATTTCATCTCTCAAAAGATCTCCGGTAGACAGGTGTTTTAAGCCAAAAGTGTTGATCAGGTTGCTGGATTGAGTTCCCTTTCCGCTACCGGGAGGGCCAAATAAAATTAGGTTGAACATTTAACAAATATAATATATTAGAAAAAGAATACGCACAAAAATACCAAAAAATGTACAGAAAAGAAACTACGCATTACTTTGACCTATACCAAAATAGCTAAATCCTTCTTTGCTGAGCATGATATCGTCGTAAATATTTCTGCCGTCAAACATCACAGGGTTATGAATCAAAGCTTTAATGCGCTCCCAATTGGGTAAGCGGAATTCATTCCATTCCGTAACCAGGGCGATGGCATCAGCTCCGTCAACGGTCTGGTATACATCTTCACAGAAAACCAGGTCCGGACCGGCCATTAATAATTTCTGGGCTTCATGCATGGCCACAGGGTCAAATGTTTTTACTTTAGCACCGGCTGCTAAAAGGGATTCGATCAGGATAGCAGCAGGCGCTTCCCGCATATCATCCGTATTCGGCTTAAAGGCCAGTCCCCAGACCGCGATGGTTTTACCGGCAAGATTCCCGTCGAAATATCTTTCAATTTTTGTAAATAATATTTTTTTCTGGTCTTCATTGATGGCTTCCACCGCTTCGAGCAAACGCATTGGCTTGTGGTTTTCCGCACCCATTTTTAGCAATGCCTTTACATCTTTTGGAAAGCAGGAACCCCCGTAACCAACCCCGGCATACAGGAATTTTTTACCGATCCTCGGGTCGGCACCAATACCATGACGCACCTGGTTCACATTTGCTCCTACCCGTTCGCAGAGGTTTGCAATATCATTCATAAAGGAAATCCTCGTGGCCAGCATCGCGTTAGCGGCATATTTGGTCATTTCCGCTGAGGGTATATCCATGTATATGATCCGGTAGCCGTTCAGCAGGAAGGGCCGGTAGATCGTATCAATGACTTCCCGGGCCTGGCTGGAGTCCACGCCCACGACGATCCTGTCGGGACTCATAAAATCTTTAATGGCGGCACCCTCTTTTAGGAACTCCGGATTTGAGGCGACATCAAATGGGATGTCCACTCCTCTTTCCTGCTGGCTTGCCCTGATCGCGGCACGCACCTTATGAGAAGAGCCCACCGGCACCGTACTTTTGGTAATAACGACGACATAGTCATTCATGTATTTACCAATATCTTTGGCTACAGAAAGCACATATTGCATATCTGCACTCCCATCTTCTCCCGGGGGAGTGCCCACACAGATAAAAATCGCATCGGCCCCGGCTATGTTGGCCGCAAGATCTGTGCTGAAGTGTAACCGCCCTCTTTCGTAGTTGTTTTTTACGATCGCTTCCAGGCCGGGCTCATATATAGGCAGTATGCCCTTCTTCAGATTTTCTGTCTTCTTTTGATCAATGTCAATACATACTACATCCACTCCTACATCGGCCAGGCAGGCGCCCGAAACCAATCCAACATACCCTGTTCCTACAACGATAACCTTCATAGTTTAAAATTAATTCCCACAAATTTAAGATTTTACTTTCACTGACTCTTTTAAATACCGGTGTCCTAAGGCGCTACCACCACAAAAAGCATCACGTAGCAAAAAGCAAAAGGTAAAGCGGCCAATAAGGAGTCAAAACGGTCTAATGCCCCGCCATGACCGGGCATCATATTCCCGGAATCCTTGACACCGGCCATCCTTTTTAATTTTGATTCCAGCAGGTCTCCCGCCGTTCCGGCGATGGCGGCACAGGCAGCCAATGCCATCCAGTCTACACTACCCATACCGTCGACATGGGCATAATGCGCCCAAACTGCGGCTCCGGCAATCGTCAATACCGCGCCTCCTGCGGTCCCTTCCCAGGTTTTTTTAGGAGAGATCGGGGAAAAAGGAGTTCTGCCAATAAAAGAACCGACGATATAGGCCATTGTATCATTCATCCAGATCATTAAGATCAGGGCCAGCGGGATAGAAAAATGGATACTCCATAGCTTTACCAGGAACGCCATTGGCAGCGAAATGTATACCAATGCAATGATCGCGCTAAAGGCGGATTGCAATGCGGTCTTTTTATTGAGGATCCCGCTGAATAAAAACAATATGGGGATAATCGTGAGCAGGGCTACGGAGCTATCCCAAATTGTGACTGCCGCAACGACCAGTACCCCCGCAAGCTGTGCCAGGGATTCCATGTATTTCGGAAAATTACTTTGTGGAAAAATCAGTGCCGCCATCCTGAAAAACTCCTTGATGCACAGAAACTGGACCAGGTAGGCTAAAATCCAGATGCTCCAGGGAAAATGATACAGGCCTCCTAACAGGCCGGCCATCATTACAGCGGAAAAAATGATGGCCGAACCTAAGCGGGTAAAAAAAACACTCCAATTCATAAATTTTAATTTTGACCCGGCTGCCTGTAGGGCAGGGACCAGTTAAGGCCTGAAATTTGCTTTCCTTTCCTGAGTTGCTTTAGCGCGGCAAAGCAAAGGAACAGGCCCGAAATAACGAAACCGGTTGCAAATGTAAGCGGAAAGGAGCTTTCCTCCGCAGCATCCTTCTGGAAAAACGCGATCAGGATCTGGGTACCGTTTACTAAAAAATGTAAAATAATATTATACCATATATTACCGGTATAGAAATAGGTAGCTCCTAAAAGGCAGCCAGCAATCGTTATCGGCAAATAATTATACCAGCTGGCATGAAACAGGGCAAAGACCAAAGCGGTAGCGAGGATCGATAAAAGCGGTTTCTTGAAAAAGGAATAGAACATTCTTTGCAGTACGCCACGGAAAAATACCTCTTCACAGATGGCCGGCAATAATGCCATCACGATGAGGCGCAATAACACCTCAGCAACAGAGTTCATCTGTAAAGCGGACGATTCCAGGTTTTTCCTTTGCTCCTGCAGGTCATCTGCCATTTGACCCAAAGGTAACTTTTGTACCAGCTCGGCCAATCCCAATACCAGAAGCAGGGTGCCCAGGGCTAAAACGACCAATCCTAAGAGGTCTGAAGTTTTTGCTATTTTCCTGAAATGAAAAAAATCAGTCAGCGGTTGCGGCAACAACCACACGAAAACCAGGGCCGGCAAGAGGAAACCCAGTAACTGGTTGCTGCTCATCATACCTAAAACCCCGAGGCTGCTTCCCGTAGTGGAATTTATGCCTAAAGCCTGGTTGACCCCCAGCTGCAATAAGTTAGCGACAAAGAAAAAACAAAAGAAAAATAAAAGCTGTACTGACGGTGTAAAATATTGTAGTTGAAATAATCGGTTATTCATGTTATTACAGATGCGCTGTTTATTTTGTATAGCCAAGGGCCTTATAGATATAGCTCTGTGCCACGGTACGTATACTTAAGCGGTTGATGAGGCTGTTCTCTGCAGTAGGATTGGTACGGTTAGATAAAAATACGAATACGATACCCGTTTGCGGGTCGGCCCAGGCACAGGTTCCGGTGAAGCCCTGGTGGCCGAAACTGGATTTACCGGCAAGATCGGATGCCGGTCCGCCATCTCCCGCCTTTTTTTCGGGTTTATCAAAACCGTAGGCCCGCCTGCTGATACCGGAACTATACCTGGTAAATAAATTCACCGTCTCGGGTTTAAAATATTGTTTCCCCCGGTAACTTCCTTTATTTAACAGCATCTGCATCACGATGCCTAAATCTTCCGCATTAGAAAATAAACCTGCGTGACCCGCGACACCGCCGAGCATAGCCGCTCCCATATCGTGCACGTAACCCTGTAACAGCTGGTGCCGGAAATAATTGTCGCGTTCAGAAGGCGCACAACGCTGTTGCAGGTTTTTTTCCCAGGGATTGTAGGTCGTGTTCCGCAGGCCCAGCGGCCCGTAAAAATTTTTGGCTACGTATTCATCC
>CAXYKQ010000146.1:0-3827 GCA_964277835.1 uncultured Edaphocola sp.
TGTTTGCTTTTCAAATACCTCGGGCGACCAGCTCCTGATGGTGAGATGTAAAGAACCCGAGCCGGCCGCAATTCCATAGTCTTTGGTCCCTGCTTCCATAAACACGGGGGTCACCAGGTAAAAATCATCTGCTTCCGGTTTATTGTAAACCAAAGTCTGTATGAAGTTTAAAATCTGGGCAATAGCGTAAGCCGGGTTTTGTCCGTGCTCTGGCTCCGCGGCATGGGCTGTTTTACCTTCCAGTTCAATGATCAGGCTTTTCACATTAGCGGTGAAGGCGCCTTCTTTGTACAATAATTGGTGTAAAGGATAGCCGGGTAGGTTATGCAGTGCATAGGCCGCATCAATAGAGAGGGACTGGAAAAAAGAATCTTCGGTAACTGCTTTTGCGCCCATCCCATTTTCTTCTGCCGGTTGCCAGAGCAGCAATATATTGCCTTTATCAATGGGATGATTTTCGAGTAGATGCATCACAGCCAGGAGTATGGTGGTATGACCGTCGTGTCCACATTTATGCGACACCTCCGAGTCAACCGACCGGTGATCAAAGTCATTGATTTCCCGGATCGGGAGCGCATCTATATCGGCGCGTAACAAGATGGATTTGCCCGGATGTCTGCCTTTATAAACAGCCATAGCGCCGGTTTCTGCCAGCGTAAAAATTTCGGCAGAAGAGTGCGCTTTTAGATAAGTCCTTATTCTTTCCGCGGTTTTAAATTCGCGGCCCGAACGTTCGGCGTAATTCTTATGAAAATCTTTACGTAACAGGGATAATTTTTTTTCTAAATCAGCTTGTATCATATATTAATTATTGGACTGTCATTTTTACCCGGCCACAAATCCCGGGTAAATAAAAAATAGCTTATGCTTCTTATTGCGGCGCTTGCTGTAACTTCCTGTTCCAATACCCGTAAAAAGGGATGCCCGAAAGGATGAGTCCAAGGCCGATCAAAGATTTGTAAGGCGATTCTACAAAGGAAATCACGATCAGCAGGACACAAAACAAGACAAATACTACCGGGACAAAAGGGTATAAGGGCGTTTTAAAGCTGCGGGGCGCGTCTTTCATGGTTTTGCGCAATCGCACCACTCCCCACACGATCAGGCCGAAGAATATAAAACCGGAGATCACAACGAGGTCGGTCAGGAAATCGAAAGAACCGGAAAACACCAGCAGGCAAGCCCAGGTACACTGGTAGATCAGCGCATAATGCGGCGTTTTATTCTCCGGGTGGGTAAAGGCCGCTTTCCGGAAAAACATACCCTTAAGGGCCATTGCATAATAAATACGGGCCGACACCAGGATGGTTGCATTGGTGCAGCCGAAAGTAGAGACCAGGATCATCCCGCTGATGATGTACGCACCGCCGTCGCCGAGCATTTTGTCTACTACCAGGACGGCCGCGATACTGTTTTCATTCTGCTGCACACCCGCTATCAGCTCGTCTACGGGCATAACAAAGAAATAAGCTGTATTCACGAGCAGGTAAACAAGGATGACGATACTTATGCCTGTTACGAGGGCCCTGGGCAGATTCTTCCGGGGTTCATTGATCTCATCACCTATAAAACCCAGTGCAATCCAACCTTCATAACCCCAGAATGCCGCGCGCATCGCCAACACCATCGCACTGATAAAACCAAATGTAGTGAACCCGTGTTCAGGATACCCGACAGATACGGATTGTAAGGTTTCAGTACTGCCGGCAGCGCCAAAGAACGCGATAAAAACGATCGCAATAATCGCAACAAGGATGAGTAGGGTAAATAAAAGACTGATATTCCCCCCGTTTTTAGCCCCTCTTATATTCACTAAGGTCAGCGTGATGATCAATAAGGCGGCCGCTATTTTGGCGCCTATATTTTTGAGGGGATATAAACCCAGGAAATTTACAGATTCAGCAGCAGCGGACAGGTGCGGCAGCGGGAAGAAGGTGTCTAAAGCGCCCGCGAAAACAAAGGCTACCGAAGCAATAGCAGCAGTTTGAATCACCGTAAAACAAGACCAGCCATAGAAAAAAGAGAGTCGCCTGCCGTAAATCTTTTCCAGCCATAAAAACGGGCCGCCGGAAGACGGAAATAAGGCGCTCAACTCCGCAATGGACAAAATACCAAAAAGAATAATGACGCCTGCCAGCAACCAGGCTAATACGACCAGCCAGGGCATGTGCAACAGTTCGGCCATGGGCGCAGCTTTTTTGAAAACACCGGAACCCACAATCGCGCTGATCACGATGACAATAGCCATTTTTAATCCGAAAGATTTCTTTAAACCAATACTTTTAGTTTTGTCTTGCATCGTCTGTGCATTTTGTAAGGGAACGACAAAGCCGGATAAGCGATCATGATGAAAAAAGCTTTTCCCTGGAATTGAAAAATCAATAAGACCCGAAGAATGCCTTTAAGACAAAAAAAAGGACGAGCCGATGCGTAAAAATTTACGCCGTAGATAAATGAAGGTAGTAAAAAATCATAAGCTGTCCAAATACAAATCGGTCAACGATAAACTCGCGGACCTTAAAGTACTGCTGTTATTGAAGATACCAATACAGAAAGAACCGGGCAAAAAACAGCCTATAGCAGGGAATATAGGGAATGGACCTCTCGCTACCCGACCGGCAGTTCAACGGAGCATTGAGCCTGGAAGAAAATTGCTCTTTGAAGTCCTGCCCCGGTATTGATGCCCGGTTTACCGTGAAAACCGGTGAACGCCTCCAGGTGGATAAAATAAAGGAAACTAATTTACCTTAATCCTGAACTTGCCTTTCTTTAGATGAATGGTTTTACCGGGGTCGATATTGCTTAAATTGTTTTTGTCTGATTTTACTAAAGTAAATTCAAAAGACCCTTCCACATACTCTGCGGAAACATGATCGAATTTGATATAGGCAGATGCATCCCTGGAATCAACAATATAAAAATTTCCGTCTTTCTGCTTATAATTATCCATTGAAATCCACACCTGGCCATCAGGAATCGCGTAGTAGGTTTGCGGTAAATCATTCACCGTATTTACAAACGAAATATGCAAAGTGTTATGGGATATACTGGAATAATTTGCTTCAATGTAGAAGCCGCCAGTAACACTTTTTGCTTCAATGGAACGCCAGGTACTGCCAAATAAGCCGGGTGTGTTGAGAAAGGGATATTGATATGTTTTCCATCCTATCTGGTAGCTTAAATGATTTTCAGGATCAATCTCCGTTTTGCGGCAACCTGGGAAAATAACAACTGCAAGCGTTACAAATAATGCTGCAAGCATTTTATTACCCAAACACTTAGCTGATAAATACAATTTTATTTTCATAAGTTCGCTATTGCAGTAAAGATACCAATTGTCCGGTATCGTTAAATCAGGCTTTGTAACAATTTTAGAGATACGTTCCGATGAGCTGAAAGGTATTCGATGCATCAGCTGTGGCTCACACTTTTCAACTCAGGTTTTTTTCTATCCTGCTCCCCTGCTCTTCATCCTTCAGCACCGAAAGCGATACAGAAATCTTATCTTTAAGTTCATCAACGTGCGAGATGATCCCGACAATACGGTTTTCTTTTTGCAGGTGTTTCAGGGTTTCGAAAACGATATGTACCGAAGCGGCATCCTGGGTCCCAAAACCCTCATCAATAAAAAAGAAATTTTTCTCCGCTTTGGCATTAGCCTGGACACTCTCTGCCAATGCCAAAGCAAGACTAAGCGATGCCTGGAAGGACTGTCCGCCCGAGAGGGTTTTGACACTTCTCCTCCTCCCGTCGTTCAGGTAATCAATAACCTCAAAATCATTATTGTCATTGAGCTGCAGGCTGAGCTGGTTGCGCGTCAGGCGATG
>CAXYKQ010000147.1:0-5165 GCA_964277835.1 uncultured Edaphocola sp.
GTCCTTTCTATTAATGATGCGGTGTCGCTTTCGCAAGACAGTACGAAAAAGCTGCTTACCCAAAAAGTCTTTGACCTCCAACAACCGGCGACGGCAATGGTGGGTAAGTTGAAGCTTGACAGTTTGCCGATCTTCGATGGCTTGCTTTACAATAAGGCCTCAAATGCCTACCTCATGATGATCAACATCGATAAGTCCGCGCTTAATTCCAAAGAAAGGGTGCGTATTGTAGACGACATCGTAAAAGCCGGAGCGCAATTTAAAAGTGCTACCAATATTGAGGTGCATTACAGTGGTCTGCCTTATATCAGGACGCAGATGGCGGAAAAGATCAAGCATGAATTGAATATTTTCCTGGTCCTTTCACTTTGCCTGACCGCAATTATTTTATTGATCATTTTCCGGTCATTCACTGCGATGATCGTTTCTATGCTCATTGTTTCTATTGGTGTTGTTTGGTCGATGGGAACGCTCGCGATGTTCGGGTACAAGATTTCTATCCTTACGGGTGTGATACCGCCATTAATCGTCGTTATCGGCATTCCTAACTGTATTTATTTCCTCAATAAATACCATACAGAATATAACTTGTGTGGGGATAAAACCAAGGCTCTTAGGAATATGGTAGGTAAAATGGGTATTGTGACGCTATTCACCAACCTGACCGCTGCGATTGGCTTCGGGGTGTTTGGGATGACCAACAGCCAGGTGCTGAAAGAGTTCGGGATCGTATCCGGTATTAATATTATGGCCCTTTTCTTTGTGTCCTTATTCTTAATACCAGCGATTTTCAGCTACCTGCCGGCGCCTAAAACCAACCAGACCAAGTATACCGAAAGCAAATGGATGAATCGAACACTGGACATCCTGGTGAAATGGGTATTTGAATACCGTAAAGCCGTTTTTATCGGTACTATAGCTCTTTGCGTACTGGGAGGAATAGGTATGATGAAATTGAAATCGGTAGGCTACATGGTCGACGACCTGCCTGCTAAAGATGTCATCGTAAAAGACCTGAAGTTTTTTGAGCAGAACTTTAAAGGCATTATGCCGCTTGAAATTACAGTAGATACTAAAAAGAAATTCGGGGCACTGACCAGCCTGGAAACCTGGGAAAAGGTCGATTCCCTAACCCGGTTCCTGGAAGCGCAACCCGAAATAGGTGCGGCCATTACCTTGACCAAGGGCGCTAAATTTTTCCGCCAGGGATTCTTTGGCGGCGCTGTTGCGGATTATACCTTACCCAGCAATACCGAATTTCAAAGTCTGAGAACACAGCTGGTAAGCACTTTTAATAAACTACAAAAATCTGATACAGATACTGCAGCAGTGCAGGCAGACCAGTTCAGCCAGTTGCTGTACAGTTTCGTTGACAGTAACGCGCAAACCTTACGCATTAGCGTTAACGTGGCTGATATCGGTTCCGTGGAAATTCCAAAACTGGTGAATGAAAGAATACAGCCTTTGGTTAACCAGCTTTTTGAAAAGGATAAGTATGATGTAAATATTACCGGGGGGAGTATAACCTATCTGGAAGGCAGCATCTTTATCATTGACAGCCTGAAAGAGAGCCTGGCCTGGGCCTTTGGGATGATACTTGTCTGCATCATCATTTTATTCCGTTCCACTAAGGTCGTTATCGTAGCGCTGATCACCAATATCGTTCCGTTATTGATTACGGCAGGTATTATGGGATTGCTGAATATCCCTCTAAAACCTTCAACCGTTCTGGTATTTAGTGTGGCATTAGGAATTACGGTCGATGTAACCATCCGTTTCCTGGTTAATTACAAGCAGGAGGCCCATAAACATGATACCGTTGCCGAGACGGTGAAACACACCATCCGCGATACCGGGATGAGTATTATTTTTACCAGCATCATCCTTGTTGTAGGGTTTGGGGTGTTCGCGGTTTCTGATTTCGGGGGTACCCAAGCTTTAGGTTACCTTACCGCATTGACTTTATTCCTGGCGATGATCTTCAATCTCACCTTGCAGCCCGCGTTATTGCTGGCCTGGGATAAAAAGAAACCTGGGGTTAAGACCCCGGAACAATTGTAATCCGCAGGATGATATAGAGTGGTCTTCCGAGATTGCAATACATAAAATATCCCCGGCCCTGAAAGGACCGGGGATATTTTATGTATTGCACCATAGCACTGCAGGGATTACCTGCAGGTATATTCCAGTTTGATTAATGAAGTGTCTATATTGAAAGCGCTTACTTTTTGATCAGCATCAAATGTATAGGTGATATTAGTAGAGGACAGGGACTTCACCAGGTTTTTGTTCCGGATGTAGTTATTGCCAAATTGTAAGGTCATCAATACATTAATATAGTCTCCCTCTTTGAACGGTTGATCGGTGTAATAGCTCAGGGTAGCAGCAGGGCCGGATGGCGGTACGATAGAGGCCAGGTTGCCGTCAGGAGACCAGATGTAATTGGTGGTCTTGCTCGGGTCTCCGTTTGAATAAGTGCTCACTACACTGGATACCTGCGTGCCGTTATAGTTAAGGGCGTCATTGGTCCATTCGGAACCACTGGCATTGTTCTCCGTCTTTAGATTGAGTAAAAGCCCGGCATCATTGGTCGTACCGATCTGTTTGTTCATAAAGCTTCCTGAAGAGGTCGTCAGGATAGTGTACTGCAGCCCATTGTAGCTGTAGTTGACCGTGCGGGTCGGGCTTTCAATTTTCCAGATCCTGAACTGGTCGTCGTAGCTGAAAATGTAGGACTCTGTGCCGCTGGTGACGCGTTGTATCTTGCATACTTGGGACTTTGCTGTGTTTTTTTTCTTGCACGATGTGTTCAACATTATAGCCTCTGTCAACAACAGGGCCATAGCTGGGTAAATTATTTTCCGCATATTTTTTTGTTTTATTTGTACAGCAGATGTAGGGATAATCAATCATCACTTCGCAGGCGCAGGAATATTGCAGATTTTTTAAGAGGTTAATTTTTTGCTGTTGACATACAGTTGGCAGTAGTGCATTTTACCTTTGTAGCATCATAAATTACTCATCTTAAAATTAGAAACAATGAAAAAGGTAAATGTTATTGACTTAGAATTACTATTGCGCAACTGGCAAGGCCATCGTAATCTCACCCGCAGGGTGATTGAAGCTTTCCCGGAAAAAGAGCTTTTCTCGTTCAGCATCGGTGGAATGCGTCCGTTTGCAGACATGGTGAAAGAAATGATCAATGTAGAAGTGGACGGGCTGAAAGGGATCGTTCATAGTACTGTGGAACCTTACAATCACGAATTACCCTATAATACTAAAGCAGCATTGCTTGCAGGATGGGATGCTGCCACCCCGCAGATTGAAGCTTTATTGCGCCAGATCCCGGAAGAGCGCTTCCCCGAAAATTTTAATCTCTTCGGTCAGTATGAGTTCCCGATTATTGAAAATATCCAGTATTTTATTGACAATCAAGTACACCATAGGGGTCAGGGCTACGTTTACCTGCGTGCTTTAGGCATTGAACCGCCATTCTTCTGGGACAGAACAGTGGAAGGTATGAAAATGGAAGGCTACCAGGCTTAATCTAGTATACAGAAATTAATGAGGTGTTTAGAGGTGAATTGCTTGTAACGCAGCGTTGTCGCTCCTGCAGCGGGACGCTCTACAACCTGGGCAATACCTTTAAACACCTTTATTGTATCTGTTCTTGAATAGTCACCAGCAGCTGCAGCATTTCCTGCTTCAGGGATTCCGGATGAATGATCCTGATCCCGTCTCCAAATGCCAGCAGCCAACGTTGCAGGTATTGATGTTTGGGATTATATTCAAAAATCATTTCGAAGCCGCCGTCTTTTTCGGTCTCTTTTATAAAGCCGTAAAGCTGCCGTTCCCAGCACATAAAAGGCTGCATTTGTTTGGAGACCCATATAGTCGCAGTTGGGTACACCTCCTTTTTAACCACTTTCTCCTCCAGGTAAAACGCCAGGCTTTTTAATTTTTGTTGGAATGGCTCGTCCGTGATTCCTATCGTTTTAATCCGGTCAAGCCGGAACTGGCGGACCTCTTTGCGCAGATGGCAATAGGCCATGAAATACCAGTAGCCGTTCTCCTGGAACACACCTACCGGCTCTACGCTCCGTTCTTCCGCTTTATGGCTATCGGCTTTTTGATATTTTATAGTGACCTGTAGTTTCTGCGCAATGCTGCTGAATAAAGTAGATAAGGCCGTGGGCACTTCCTGGTTAAATACTTTCCGGTTAGATTTGAGTAAAACCTGTTCTTCAATGGCCTGTATGTTTTCTTTATCGCTCGTTCTAAGTACCGATTTCATTTTGCTTAATGCATTGGAAAACTGTTTGCTCAGCTCTTTGTCCAGGTATTGGTGCATTAATTTCTCCGCTACGGCAAAGCTTAGTGCTTCGTCTTTCGAGAAAAGAGTAGGAGGAAGGCGGTAGCCACCGGCTAGAGAATAACCATACCCTGCTTCGCTATAGATGGGCACGCCGGCTTTTTCCAAAGACTTAATGTCGCGGTATATGGTACGGATGCTCACCTGGAATTTATCAGCTAAATCCTGCGCTTTGACTACAGGTTTTGCCTGTAATTGTATGAATATAGCTAGTATGCGTTCAAATCTTTTATCGATATCCATTTCTGCAAAAGGGCCAGTCGGGTTTTGGCCCTCAATGCTACGAATTTTCTTTGGATAATCGGCATAAAAAAACGGGAGACAAGGCCTCCCGCTACTGCTTCACATAAACCCTATATTATGCTATCTTGACAGAAGTCATGGTTAAAGAACCTGCAACTGCTTTATTATTGAATATCGCTACTTCATCCCCTTTTTCCTGCAGCGCCAGGGTATAGATAAGTGGCAGGAAATGTTCCGGCGTCGGTATCGCGAGGTCAAAAGCTTTGCCTTGCGAGCGGAAGCCTATCAGGCTTTTATGATCCTGCTCCAGGATGAATTTTTTCATTTGTTCGTCGGCCTCTATAGCCCAGTCGTAGCCATAGTCTACCTTACTTAAGTTTTGCCAGTCTACAGCCCTCAGGTTGTGTACCATGTTGCCACTGCCGATGATTAAGACACCCTTTCTTCTAAGTTTAGAAAGCTGCCCGGCAATATTATAGTGCGTTTCCGGGCTGGCATTTACATCAATACTCATTTGGATCACAGATCGGAAGAGCACACGTCTGAACTC
>CAXYKQ010000148.1:0-23751 GCA_964277835.1 uncultured Edaphocola sp.
ATTGGTGTAGGAGGTGGCGGTGGAAACGCAGTAAATTCAATGTACAATTTAGGCATTGACGGAGTAGACTTTATCGTCTGCAATACCGACTCCCAGGCATTGGCACAAAGCCCGATTCCCAACAAAATACAGTTAGGCCCGCACCTGACCCAGGGACTGGGTGCCGGTGCAAACCCCGAAATCGGTAAGCAGGCCGGTGAAGAGTCTATTGATGAGATCTCTAAAATATTAAGTGTAAATACCAAAATGGCCTTTATCACTGCAGGTATGGGAGGAGGTACCGGTACCGGTGGTGCCCCGGTTATCGCTAAGACCTGTAAAGAGCTGGGCGTACTGACCGTAGGTATCGTCACCACCCCATTCTCTTATGAAGGCCGCAAACGTATGAACCAGGCGCAAAGTGGTATCGCTGCCATGCGCGAGCATGTCGATACCATCCTGATCATCTCAAATGATAAATTACGCCAGCAATTCGGCAACCTGCCGTTTACCCAGGCCTTTGCCAAAGCGGATAATATTTTAGCTACGGCTGCAAAGTGTATTACAGACCTGATCACCGTTGATGGCCGTGTAAACCTGGACTTTAATGATGTACAGACTGTAATGAAAAATGGTGGCGTTGCGATTCTGGGTAGCGCAATGGCAAACGGCGAAAACCGCGCTTATACAGCCGTTACAGAGGCATTAAACTCACCTTTGCTGAATGATGACGATATCAGCGGTGCGAAATGGATCCTGTTGAATGTTACCTCTGCTCAAGGTGCGCATGAGCACACTTTGGACGAACTGGATATCATCCAGGGTTATGTACAGGACCAGGCAGGCAATAACTGTGATATTATCTTAGGTATGGGCCATGACCCTGCCCTGGGCGAGGATATCGCAGTGACGATCATCGCTACCGGCTTCCAGCAAAATGAAGTAAAAAATCAAATGGAAGTAAAACAGCAGGAACAGGCAGCAGCTCCGCAACCTAACGTAGTTGAGTTAAAGCCAACCGCAACAGTGACAAACCCGGTAGCTCCGGTACAGCAGGCCCCGGCAGCGCCAGAGCCGCCTAGAGTAGATCCGATGGCCCCAAGGTTGATCTCACCGGAACCGGTGCAGCAACCGCAGGCAGCTGTTGTGCCCAATAATACTTTTGAACTGGAATTGCCTGTGGCGCCGTCAGCACCGCAGACTCCGGCACCTAAAGATGACTTAGTCAACAGGATACCGGAACCAGTAACTGCATACCCGGCGCCCCAACAAAGCGCACCCCCACAACCGGCAGTAAACCCTGGTCCTTCCGATGGAGCTGTACGTATCGGGGAGCGGGTTTTGTCCCCGCACGAGATTGAAGAAAGGGAGCGTTTCGAAGAGCAAAAAAGAATTTTAGAAGAACGTGCAGAGCGCCTGCGCAGGATGAGCTTTAACTTCCATGGCAATAATGCGGAAGAAATCGAGAACGTGCCGGCTTATATGCGCAGAAGCAACAATTCAGAAGAGCAGATTGATGAATCCTCTAAACCATTCCTTTCTTCTTATAAAGTCGATGAAGGCGCCAACGGGAAAGGTAATATAAGCACGATCAATACTTTTTTAGACGGTAAAAAACCGGATTAATGTAATACTGTAATTTGCTGAAGGAGTGAAATCTTTAAAAAGGTTTCACTCTTTTTTTATTGTTACGTTTCATCAGGACATTTTTATACGGGCATACTGCTAAAGAAGTGCAGCATAATGCCTCTAGAGGAAACCAAAAATGCTACCGGCGGGATATGGCGTCCGCACGGCAAAAAAACACGATCTAGCCAGGTTCCGCTATCGGAGAATAAAATCAACCGGTAGTGTGATGAATCCTTCAATTTCGCCTTGATGATCTTTATCGCCGGTCATTTAATGCGACAAATGTTTAAATAAATGATAAAACGGACGCTCTTTTTCAATTATTTAAGACCTGCAAGACCCTATCTTTCCTAATTACTCGTTAATAAGTATAGACAAACTTTATACCATTAAACCTTTTTTATTCACTTGCGTCTATGTATAAAAGCAAAAAATTAAAGACCTTTTAAATTATAAAAAATGAGCAAGCTCAGCAACATATTCAGAAGTTTGGCAATGGCTACAGGAGTTACACTGGTAACGTTGACAGGTTTAGGTACGCAGGAAGCAAGGGCACAGTATTATGATGACGGTTATTCCAACCAGGGATACAATAATCAAGGATATAATAACCAGGGATATGATAACGGTTATGGTTACGACGATGGCGGCTATGACTACAATTACAACAGTAATGACTATACCGCTTTCTATAACGACCTGGCTCCCTACGGGCAATGGTTCCGGGATCCCAGGTACGGAATGGTTTGGGTACCGAACGTAGGGACAGGCTTTGTCCCCTACCAGACAAACGGTTATTGGGCAATGACCCAATACGGCAATACCTGGATGAGTAACTACAGCTGGGGATGGGCTCCCTTCCACTATGGCCGCTGGACCTTTGACCAAATGTATGGCTGGATCTGGTTACCCGGCAGGACCTGGGGCCCGGCATGGGTCTCCTGGCGGCAGGGTGGCGGTTATTACGGCTGGGCTCCCCTGGGCCCTGGGATGAGCATCAATATGTCCTTCGGCTACAACCAGGGATTCAACTGCTGGACCTTTGTCCCAATGAGTAATATTTATTATACCGGTGGGTATAACAGGTATATGAGGAATGTCAACATATACAATGTATACAACCGCACTACGGTAATTAACAATTATAACAGGCAGGGAGGGCGTAATTACGTACTCGGACCAAGCCGTGGAGATGTGGAGGGTTCTGTTCGCCGCCCGGTTACCGTATATAATCTGTCTGATCGCGGCGCCAGGGGTGCGGCCAGGGTGAGCGGTAATAATATAAGTATTTATCGCCCGGATGTGGCTCAGGTGTCCCGTAGCTCCCGGAATGTGGACGTAAGGAATGTAAGAACAATTGATATAAGCAGCAGGAACAATAATGCCGGCGGAAGCAGGAATACCAGGGATCAGCAAATGAATAATGATCGCGGAACAAGGAGTAACGGGGGATTAAGACCGGGAAATAATACGGATAGGAACGGAGGCAGAGACTTTACAAGCCCGCAAAGAAATATTGATCCCCGCCAGGATAACAGGCAGTTCAACACCGCTCCGAACCGCGTTGCACCGTCCGGATCAACGGTACCTGCTGCGCCATCCAGGACAATGAGCCCGGTAAGAGATAATAGCAGGGAAAATAGGGCTCCTGCGGGTAATATGCCTCAAAGGAATATGGCTCCGGCACCGGCAAGGCAAATGAACCCTGCTGTTGAAAGAAGACAAAATCCTGCTCCTGCTCCTGTAAGAAATATGGCTCCGGCCCCCTCCAGGACCATGAGTCCGGCTCCGGATAACAGCAGAAGGCAAAGTGCCCCTGCACGGGAGATGAACGCTCCGCGTAATGCAGCTCCGGCAATGCAGCGTTCCAGTGCTCCGCCTCCGAGAATGGAAAACAGGAGTGCTGCCCCTGCAAGAAGTAATGATGCCGGCGGACGCCCCATGGGTGGCGGAAGAAGATAGTTGAAGCGTGTGAAATATGAAAAAAGTAAATGAGACAAACTAAAGATTGTCTCATTTCTTTTTTAACAAATCACTATGAATTATACCAGGAAAGTTATATCTTTATCCACCGGATAAACCCATTAACCAAGGTTAATTAAATCGATAAACCAGCTTAAAGTATTGGTAAGCCAACTGTTTTTCGCTGTCTTTATTGTATGGCGAAATGGCGGCAACAAGTAATAATTTCAATGTAAAAGTTGGATGAAAGCACGTTTTCAATTTTTTTTAGAAAAAATTAGCAAACACTTTGCATTTCTAAAAAGATTGTTCTATTATTGTATCGCTTTTCGATTTTTTTATTTCGAAACAAAAAAAATAAACAACATTAATAACAGATGAAAAGAGCACTATTAGGTTTTAGTTTGCTAGGTGTAGGTTTCGCTACAGTATTGACATCATGTTCTTCTAATAAAGGAAGAGGTACTTCAAGTAAAACAGGTTGGAATTATAACGATTCCAGGCTTGGAGGTTTTACAGCAGCGCAAAACTATAAGGGCATGCAAACGGGTCCTGGTTTGGTTTTTGTCGAAGGTGGTACTTTTGTGATGGGCCAGACCGATGAGGATTTATATAACCAAAATAACAATACGCCTCGTCGTGTTACTGTATCATCTTTCTATATGGATGAGACTGAGATTGCAAATGTTCACTACCGTGAATTCATATATTGGTTAAACAGGGCCTATGGCGCAGATTACCCGAACGTGGTAGATGCTGCTAAACCTGATGAAACGGTTTGGCGTTCTGCTTTGTCTTACAATGAGCCGTATGTTAAATATTACTTCAACCACGCATCTTACGATCAGTATCCTGTAGTAGGGGTAAGCTGGCAACAAGCGAATGATTACGCTCACTGGCGCTCTGACCGGGTGAATGAAATGATCCTGATCAAACGCGGCCTTTTAAAGAAAAATCCTAACCAGGTTAATGAAGATGTGTTCACTACACAGACTTACATTAACGGACAATATTTAGGTACCGTCGGCAGACCATTGAGAGACCTGGATCCGAACGGCTCCAGGACCCGCCAGGCTAATTATGCTGATGGTATGTTGTTGCCGAATTACCGCCTGCCAACAGAAGCCGAATGGGAGTATGCAGCGGTCGGAACTATCGGTAATAACCCGAATCCACGTACTAAACGCAGCCGTGGAGAAGAAGCGGTTACCAAGCGTCAGGCTTATACCTGGGGTGATATCCGTTCCGTTAGATACCAGCAAAAGAATGCACAAAAAGGAGAAATCCTGGCTAACTTCAAACGTAAATCTGGCGACATGATGGGTGTAGCCGGTGGTTTGAATGATAACGCAGATGGACCTGCTCCGGTACATACTTATTTGCCGAACGCTTATGGTTTATATAACATGGCCGGTAACGTAAATGAGTGGTGCCTGGATACTTACCGCCCCACTGCTACGCAAGATTTCAGTGGTCATAACCCGATTGTAGGTGGTCCTGAATTTAAGAAAAGAGTATTGGAAGATGATTATACTGTTACTGAAAAGGATAGCTTAGGTCATGAAATCTGGGTAGATGTAGATTCTACCGACTTAGCGGGTAAATACGCCAGAGACTATAAGAAATCAGATAACAGAGATTACCTGGAAGAAGGGGGCAAATACCGTTTCAATTATGGCAATCAAAGCCTCATCAATAACGAAAGCCGCGTGATCAAAGGTGGTTCCTGGGATGATAACGCTTACTGGTTAAGCCCTGGTACACGTCGTTTCCAACAAGGTAATCAACCAAGCTCCACTACAGGTTTCCGTTGCGTAATGGACCGCCTGGGAAGCACGATCCTGGATACACAAGCAGGCAACCAATTTAAAGCAAGCAAACAACGCAGGTAATACCCTTAAAATAATAACAGAAAAGACCACCGGGACGGTGGTCTTTTTTTATTCATTGAAACTTGGCTAACAGGGTTAGTGAATGAATCATTAATTCTTGTTTACAGATCGGCCAAAGGATTGATGACCAGCCGGTCGACACAAGTGTTAAAACTGGTTTCCGCGCAGCAAAAGATCATTGTGGCGATATCTTCTGCAGGCATCAGTTTTGCTTCCGGCACACCGGATCCCTCCCAGCTGGCACTCATAGTAGGTCCCGGACAAACTGCGGTCACTTTTATTTTATAAGGCTTTAATGCTGCCCTGAAATTATCGGACATGCCCAGTAGGGCATATTTGCTGATGCTGTAACTACTGCCACCGGCGTAAGCCTGCAGGCTGGCAAGAGAACAAATATTAATGATATGGCCGGAAGCCTGCTGCACCATTCTTTTACCGATCATCCGGCTCAGGGTATAGGCGCTGTAGAGATTCGTGTTGATCTGCTGTTCCAATTGGCTAAATGATTCTTCAAGCACCGTTCCCGGTAAAAAAACACCGGCATTGTTTACGAGCACATCAATGGTTGTGAATGTATCGAGTATGCTGTTGCCAAAAGCTATAACTGCTTCCTGCTTTTCCAGGTCGGCCTGTAAAGTGATGATTTTTTGGCCCGGGAATTCCGAAGTGCGGTCTGCCAGGAACTGGTCCAGGTCGTCCTGGTTCCTAGCACAAATACCTATATGATATCCTTCCTGTAGAAACTTTAGGGCAATGGCCCTGCCAATTCCTTTCGTCGCCCCGGTAATGATTGCTGTTTTCCTGTTCATTAAATTCTGGTTTTAAAAATCCGGTTATTTTACTTTAGCCGCGATCCTTTTCAGGTCTTTGGATTTGAAATTATAGCTGACCGGCGTATAGGCAGTGTACAATAGTTTGCCGGTCTGACCGTCAAAGACACTTACAAATTTATCCGTGCTGCTTTTGATATAAGACAGGTAGGCATAAGCCTTATTTTGCGCATCAGCGATGTTAGCTATATCCTGTGCCGCCAGATACTTGTTATCAAAGGGGTAAATAGTATTGTCCTCGCCTTCTTCGGGCTCTGTTTCTTTTTCAGCCCCGGTAAACATATTGAATTTGATCGTTACATAGTCCGGGATATATAATGTCTGGTGCTTTAACGCTTTGATGCCCTCCTGGTCTGTATATTCATCAAATACAGATCTTAGCGTGCCCGATATAAGGCCGTCATTAATCACTTTTAAATAGCCGCTGAGCATTTGCGGTGTCCAGTTTTGCATAAAAGCTTCCCGGTACAAAAAGGGAATTACCTGCTCACTGAAATGTTTATTATTTCCATTAGCGTAACGCATTACATGACGATAGGAGGCTCCGTCCAGGTGCAATAACACTTTTCCCAGCATATCCTGTTCTGTCTTACCTTTCTTGTTGGACGAAAGCATAAACAGATCGTAGGACAAATGCGGGTGATAAGTTACAGTACTGCGCCCCTGGCGAACGGTTACAAAGCCGCCGAAAAAGAAAAAGCTGGACTTTTGTTGATCCAGTTGCGACATTTCTTCCGGCCTGATAATTTTGAAGGGAGTTATCGTCCATGTTTTCGCAATAGCCTCCCGGAACAGGTCTTCATGGGCATAATCTTTTTCCTGTAAAATAAAATAGGTCGTCGATTGCCTGAACCGGGACATTGTCTCTTCGCTTATTTTCCCCGGTCCCTTGCTGTGGGTGGCTGAGCCGACCTGGATTTGGGCGACGGCCCGGGTGCTTGCTAAGCAAGTCCCAGCCAGGGTACTACTGATTAATAATGCTTTCAAAAATGGATTCATGTCTTTATACGTTAAAGTTAATAAGCATTTTCACCGCAGGTGATTTTTACAGCACAAGATACTTGTTTTTTATCGACTTCCCGGGACTTAAGGTGATGCCCAGTAAATCATAAAAGCCCTGCATCCACTAAGATACAGGGCTTTCATTTGCCGTCAGATTTGCGTACCCTCCACCAGCGAAACATGCTTTCCGAGGCATCGTGGTACATACGTGCACATCATTTTTGTACTTGCTTAATAAGCCCTGGCAAATAATACTCTTTCCTTGCTCGGATTTCCGGTCAGGATGCATTTACCCGCTTCCTGGGCATTATCCAGGGGAATACAACGGATCGTAGCTTTGGTTAATTCTTTGATTTTTTCTTCAGTTTCAGGAGTGCCGTCCCAGTGAGCGGAGATGAAACCAGGTTGTTCATCCAGTGTTTTTACAAACTCATCCCAGCTATCCACCTTACGGATATTGGCATCCCGGAACGTCTTGGCTTTGTCGAACATATTTTTCTGGATGTCTTCAAGGAGCACTTCGATAGTGCCGGATAAGCCTTCAAGGTTATGATTTTGCTTTTCAGAAGTATCCCGGCGGGCGATTTCTACAACACCGTTCACAAGATCACGCGCTCCGAAAGTCAACCGCACCGGTACGCCCTTTTTCTCCCATTCTGCAAATTTCCAACCCGGACGGGCATTATCCGCATCGTCATATTTAACACGAATTCCCTTTGCCTTCAGTTCTTTTATAACGGCATCCACTTTTTCATCGATCATTGCCTTTTGCTCCTCCCCTTTATAAATTGGGACGATAACTACCTGTAAAGGCGCGATACGTGGCGGTAAGATCAGGCCTTCATCATCACTATGCGCCATTACCAATGCACCGATAAGGCGGGTGGATACCCCCCAGGAGGTAGCCCAAACATAATCATAGTTATTATCCTTATCGCTGAAGCGGACATCAAAAGCTTTGGCAAAATTCTGGCCCAGGAAGTGAGAGGTTCCTGCTTGCAATGCTTTGCCATCCTGCATCATCGCTTCGATACAATACGTGTCGACAGCACCTGCAAAACGCTCATTAGCAGACTTTACTCCTTTAATTACCGGCAGGGCCATATAATTCTCAACGAAATCGGCATAAACATGAAGCATTTGCACCGTTTCTGCTACCGCTTCCTGCTCTGTCGCATGAGCAGTATGCCCTTCCTGCCATAAAAATTCAGCAGTACGCAGAAATAAGCGTGTACGCATTTCCCAGCGCACTACGTTGGCCCACTGGTTGATCAAAATAGGTAAATCACGGTAAGACTGGATCCAGTTTTTGTAGGTATTCCAGATAATCGCTTCAGAAGTAGGTCTTACCACTAACTCTTCTTCCAGCTTAGCTTCCGGGTCTACAATGAGTTTTCCTTTATTATCCGGGTCTGTTTTTAACCGGTAGTGAGTAACCACAGCGCATTCTTTGGCAAAGCCTTCTGCATTTTTTTCCTCCGCTTCAAACAGGCTTTTGGGGACGAATAGCGGGAAGTAGGCATTTACGTGCCCCGTATCCTTGAACATCTTGTCCAGGACATCGCGCATGTTCTCCCAAAGGCCGAAACCGTAAGGCTTGATGACCATGCAACCGCGAACGGCAGAATAATCTGCTAATTCTCCTTTGATAATAAGATCATTATACCATTGCGAATAATCTACCGCTCTTGCTGTAATTTCTTTACTCATTGATTAAACCTTTTATGATTAGTTAAAGTCTAAGTATAAATTATAATATTAAGCGCAAAAGTAGTATTTTTGAATGGCATCTCGGTAAGCTGTGTTGAATTTAAAATAAGGAACATTACCAGGTGCTCAAAAGTGCTGTAAAGCATAACCTTAAAACGAGTTTATTTATTATGAAACAGTTTTTTATCACCGGTTTGGCATTAATCCTGAGCAGCAGTGCTGTACTTGCCCAATATGCTGATGACCCTTATTCGAATTCGAATTCAGGATCGGATTATGGCAGCCGAAGTTCAAGATACGAGCAGGATCAGCGATACAATCAGGATAACTATACTAATAATAGTTATAATGACGAGTACGGCGATGGTTATATCGATTATGATGATGATTCCTATACCACGCGGTTCAGGAGATTTAATGACGTTTATGCCGGTTATAATTACTGGAGTCCTGTATATAGTCCTTACTGGGCAATGCCTGTTTATATGGACCCCTGGTACTACAGTCCCTACCGGATGGGTTGGGGCATCAGTCTAGGTTGGTCCTGGGGAAGTCCTTACTGGAATTCCGGTTGGGGCATGTGCAACTGGTGGGGTTATAATAGCTTTAACTACTGGAACCGGCCTTACTGGGGCTGGGGTGGTGGCTTCGGGTACACCGGCTGGGGTTATGGCTGGAATAATGGCTGGGGTTACGGTAACGGATTTGACTACGGCAATCGTCGTGGAGTAAATTATGGACCCAGGAGGAGTTACGGTAGTACGGTAGGCGGCTACCGCGCATCAAATGGCATCAGGCCTAACCCGGGTACTGTAGGTTCTGGTAGAGATAACTACAGAAGAAGAGGCGATTTGGGGATTAATGCCAATCCTTCCCGTTCTGGAAGAAGCGAAATGAACCAGGCGCCAAGAAGCGGTTATACACGTGATCGCGTCCCCGGTAATAACAGCGGGATCAGGATCGATGAAGGGTCTAGAAGGACCAGGACGTACGATAGTCGCGATTTGGACCGGAATGTACCGTCCGGTGGAAGGTATCAGTCCGACAGATCTGTAGCACCGCGTGAATCTGCCCGTCCTTCACGCAGTTTTGAACGTTCTGGCAGTCCTGCCCCATCCCGTTCTTATTCCCCTTCGCCTGCTCCTTCCCGCAGCAATTTTAACAGTGGCGGTGGAAGTCGTGGTGGCGGATTCGGAGGTGGTTCCGGCGGCGGCGGTTCCAGGGGCGGCGGCGGATATAGAAGATAATCAGCTCACAATTAATAAAATGAAAGCAGCAGTCTATTTATACGATTGCTGCTTTTTTGTGAAATTACTGGAGCGATACACCTGGAATTGCATAAATTTTCAGTAGTTTGTGACCTGTTTTATTAACCTTATTTGCAGATGAAAGGAATTTTTAATCCTTTATACTTGTTATTATTCACCGTCTTGATTAGTTCCTGGAACATCCCGGTACTGGCCCAGGAGCCGGTAAATACGGAGGCAGCACTACTACGTTATTGGGAAGTCAATTTATGTCCCGGTTCACCAGTGAAAAAAACAGTGCCTCCGGTAGCCGGGAAGCTCAAGGAAAGTGCGACAGCACTATTAGACGTGTACGGGCAGGTCCGGGGTAAACCTTCAGATACCTTGCTCCTTCCGGCATTGAACAATTTGATCGAGGAGCTGCAACGGCGCGACTATACATTAGCTTTAGCTTTCGTCCAGTTTAAGGCAGCCAGCATTCTTTACGCACAAAATAAAAAGGCGGAAGGTATTGAGTTAATACTGCATACAAAAGAGATACTGGCAGATAAAGATAATGCGGAAAAGTTTCCGGGAATAGCGTCCTACTACGCGTTTATGGGACAGATCTACATCGATAACGGGGAGGCGCAGCTTGCCCTGCAATTACTCCAAAAGGCAGCCGGGTATCATTTTTGTAAAAAAATAGATGAATACTATTGCTGGGGGAATATCGGCTTAACATATTACAACCTGGGAAAAACCAGCGAAGCGTTGGACGCCAGTTTCAAAGCACTGGAAATTATCAAGCAAACCGGCGATAGTGCTGAGATAGTGAGTATGCTGGGTAATATCGGTACCATTTACCTGAAACATGGTGATTACAGGAGTGCGCTCGGATTCCTGAACCGGGATTATGAAGGCAGTATCCGCTATGGGCGTTGGGAAAGCGCTATCGCAGTACAGATCATGAAAGCGAAGTCCTACCTGCATTTAGGCAACAGTGACAGCGCTGGTATTGCTTTAAAAACGGCCGATAGTATTGACCGGTATTGCCAATGCAGCAGTTATGGCGCCAAAAAAGAGTATTATGAGCAATTGTCGAAATGGTATTCCCGGGAAAAAAATTGGCCGGAATATGTCAAAAGTATCGACTCCTTTATCTACTATGCCAACAAATTAAACAGTGAGGCCAGGACGACGATCTCCAATTTCCTGGGAACGGAATTAAAGGTCGCCAGTAATATGCATGCGGCCAAAATGCAATTGGTAGAAAGTGAGCGGAAAAGACAGTTATTGGTCCGGAACTTGATCATTGTCATTATTATTTCTGTATTACTTGTTGTATTGCTGGCCCTTAATGCTGACCGTAGGCGAAGAAAGGCGGAGCAAAAAATTTATGCTTTAAACCTTGAGAATGCCCGGAAGCAATTAGACAATTACCTGGAAAATATCCGGACGAAAAATCAATTGCTCGAAGAATTACAGGAGCAGATTGACCAGTATCGCTCGGAGCAGCGGACAGGAACGCAGCCCCAGTCTATAGATATTGAGCTGGCATCGCGGATAGAACAAGCCAGCCTGATCACAGAAGAAGGCTGGATTGAATTCACCAACCTGGTGGAACAGGTACACCAACACTTTTTCGTAAAATTAAATGTAATATTCCCAAATTTAACGCCGGCGGAAGTTCGCCTGATTACCTTGATCAAACTTAAATTCTCTATTAAAGAATCGGCTTCGATGTTAGGGATATCGGCTGACTCTGTACGAAAGGCCAGGTACCGGTTAAAGAAAAAGTTGTCTTTAGAAGAAGATAATTCATTAGATGAAATGATATATAATATTTAATATTCTATATACTGTTTTGATCTTTAGAAATAAATCAATTGTCCATATTTTTGTCCAGGCAATAAATTGAAATGTTTTGTTCCATTTTATAGTTTTAGTAGAGTAAAAAATCAGATGCGAATGTAACGCTGAGATTACCTTATCATTAAAATTAAAGATGGAAAAATGAAAAAGACATTACAAATTTTCGGCATGCTTTTTTTAGGTATAGCCCAGGTTAATGCGCAGGATCCGGGAGCTACAGTCGGTAGTACGGGTTCTGTAAGCTTTACTTACAACGGACAAACGGTAACTCATACTTCTGTGAGGGCTGCCGACGGGAAGATCTGGTTGCAGCAAAACCTCGGCTCCGGCCAGGTAGCTACTTCCGCCACCGATACGGCATCTTACGGTCACCTCTTCCAATGGGGGCGCTGGGCGGACGGGCACCAATTACGCAGCAGCATTAACCAGCAAGTGACGACGCTAACCAATAATACTCCCGCAGGCATCGCCGCGGGAAATGCTAATTTTCTCAGGAACTCGGTACAACCACTTTGGTGGGGAGGTTCAGCGACGACAACTCCTGTAGGTAATCCGCAAATCACAGATACCTGGGCAGCCGGGGCACCTACCGCTACTAACGGAACGGATCCTTGCTCTGGACTGGGAGCTGGCTGGAGAATGCCGACTCAGGCAGAATGGACGGCGGTGAGAACTGCTGAAAATATCACCAGCCTCGCCAGTGGTTTCAGTTCTAACTTAAAATTGCCTTACGGAGGTTATCGCAATGGCGCTAACGGAGGTATACAGCTGGCAGGTTTTGGCAATCTTTACTGGACGTCAACTAACTTTTCCGCAGTTTATCCTTATGCTATTTATAACGGAGGTTCCGTAAATTACTGGTCGAGAGGATATGCCGGTAGCTGTCGTTGCATCAAAGATGTAGTACTTTGTTCCGGTACGCCTAATGGTGGCAATGCCATTGCCTCTGTTACAGATGTCTGTACCGGCGGCAGTAGTAACCTTTCATTGACCGGGGCGACCATCGGGGCAGATATTGCGTACCAATGGCAATCTCGTCCTTCAGGAAGCGGTACATTCACCGACATCACCGGGGCTACCAACTCCAGCTATGCCGTTACCAACCTAACCTCCGGTACGGAGTACCGTTGCATGGTGACCTGTACTACCTCTGGACAAAGTGCATCTTCAGATACTGCGGATATTGCAATTCTGACATTGGAAGTCGACCTGGGTAATGATACCACCTTTTGTGATGGTAATATAGTAACGCTTGATGCGGGAGATGCCGGCTCCGGCGCTACTTATAGCTGGAGTAACAATGTCAGCACGCGAACCAATGATGTAAACGTTACCGGTCAATATTCCGTATTGGTAACAGCCGCTGATGGTTGTACTGGTGAAGATACGATCAATGTAACGGTAATGACCGCACCGACTGCGGATGCAATTGATGCCACCGGAGATGTAGATAATAACTATAGCTTTAACGTGGTAAATGCGCAAGGGGCTGATAGTTATTTATGGAGCTTCGGCGACAACGGGGCAACTTCGGCCAGCGCCGCTCCGCAGCACCAGTACACCCAGGCCGGAACTTATACGGTTATATTAGTAATCAGCAACGATTGCGGGGAGCTTATTTTGAACAAAACGATCACCATAGCGCCGTCCGGTTTGGATCAGTTGGATGCGGCCAGGTTGGGCATCAGCCTGTTCCCTAACCCGACCGATAAAACCGTGTTCCTGAATTTTGAACAGGCGATCAAGGTGCATAAGATTTCCCTGACCAATACTTTAGGCCAGGAACTGCTCGTGAAAGATAAGCTGACCAAAACTCTGGATGTTAGTCACCTGGCTAATGGCCTGTATTTTATCAATATTTATACCGATAAAGGAGTTGCGCAGTTAAAATTAAACGTGCTTAAATAAGCAAAGCAATTATTCAAAGATAACATCCGGGAAATTTTTCCGGGTGTTATTTACAATTTTATCAGCATGAAATATTATTCCTATTTAGTGGTCCTGTTGCTGTCGCTGGCGACGCTCAAGAGCGAGGCGCAGTATAATGCACCGGAAAATAGTATCTGGAAATTCGGCGGTGGCGCAGGTTATAATTTTAATACCATGGCGCCCACCACCAGTGTGATGTCGGCTATGGAATGCGCACAGGCGGTAGCGGATGCCAATGGCAATCTCCGGTTTTACACCGATGGGAACCGGATATGGGACGTCAATAATAACCCAATGCCTTCGGCCAACCCGATCTTTCCGGCGCCACTGGTCAATGTAACCCAGAGTACGGTACAGGGCGCATTGATTGTTCCTTTTATCAATGACAATAACAAATATTATGTCTTCTCTTTAAGCGCCCAGGAGTTGGCCAATAATGAAGGAGGTAAGCTGTATTATTCTGTAGTAGACATGACGCTTAACGGTGGTTTGGGAGATATTGTTCCCGGGACGGCTCATACTTTAATTGATACCGGCTTTTCAGAACACATGATTGCGGTGCCTACCTGCGGTGGCGTATGGGTGATCCTACATGGAAGAGTGAGCCCTGTATTTAAGGCGTATAAGATGGATGTCAACGGATTGAGTACCGTGCCGGTACTATCACAGGCTGGTGTCCAGGGCTACGTCGGGCCAGGTAGTTCCAGTAATCCCGGCTTCCAGGGAAACAACTTTTACAACGTAGGCCAGCTGGCTGTTTCCCCGGATTTTAAGCAACTGGCTGCCACCTATTTTAAAGGTAATTTCGTGGAGCTGTACAGTTTTAATCATACAACCGGGGCAATCGTGGCTAAGGGGGTTGTCGATTCTTCCAACGATGCTTTTGGTTTTTACGGAGTGAGCTTTTCCCCGGACAGCAAAAAATTGTATGCCAGTAACTGTGCTGCGGCCATCTCGCTGAAAGCATTTAACCAATATAATCTTGCTTTGCCAACCATGGCGCAGGTGAGAGCGAGCAGGTTCTTTCTGGGTTCGTGTAACGCTTCACTCAGCCAGCTGCAACTAGGGCCCAATGGAAAAATTTACCTGAACGGCGGCTATATTTCTAAACTGGGCACTATTGAAAATCCAAATCTTTCCGGTGCTGCTGCAGGCCTGAGTGTACAGAGTACAAGCTTGCTGAGCGGTACCAATGTAAATTATGCTTTGCAGAACACCATCATGAAGCCGATGACACTGACTGGTGATACCTTTAGCATTGCCTGGAAAGACACGATGATTTGTAATGGCGATCAGGCTACAGTTACGGCAAGAGCCGGAGGTGTGGACTATCAATGGAATGATGGGCTTACGGGAGCACAGAGAACCATAAATACCGCAGGTGTCTATTGGGTTTACTATACTAAGAACTGTGCGGTATATGTAGATACACTGAAAGTGCGCACAAAAAATGTGGGCGTGAGCCTGGGGGCAGATACTTCCATCTGTGGGCATTACCTGCTTAGCCCTTCTTTCGAAGGAATACCTTCCTCATTTCGCTGGAATGATGGCAGCGTTACACCAACTTACCTCGTCAGCAATACCGCAACGGTAAGTATAGAAGCAATGATTTCCGGTTGTACCGTAAGGGATACGGTGCACATCAACCTGCTTACCTTGTATGCAGATATCGGGAATGATACCAGTTTCTGTGCCGGAACGCCGATCAACCTGAGCTACGAGGTAGATCCGCCACCTAATACCAGCATTTTATGGAGTACAGGAAGTACCGGCAAAAAAATAAATGTCACTGCGGCGGGGACTTACGCGGTAGTGCTCAGCCATCCGCAGTGCGGTACATTTTCCGACCAGGTTACGGTCGCGCAATATTACTGCGATTGTGAGGTTGCCGTACCCGGCGCCTTTACTCCCAATAATGATGGTAAGAATGATTATTTTGGAATAGTCCGCGCGGAGGACTGCCCGGTAAATGGATTTATAATGCGCATATTCAACCGTTGGGGACAGCTGGTGTTTGAGAGCTATGAGGTTGATAAGCCCTGGGACGGCAATTTTCAAGGCATGCCGGCGGCACAGGATGTTTATTTTTACCACATCCAGTTGAATAAAGGTAGCGGCGAAAACCGGTTCCAGAAGAAAGGTGACCTGATGCTTATGCGTTAGGCTGGTCGTGTGTAGGTGTGGTCATGCTGCTGACATCTGCTGCGCCTTTGTAAATCAGGAGATGTATAATATAAAAAGAGGCTATTTCAGCCTCTTTTTATATTATATGTTTTATCGCAATATTTTCTTTCCGGCATTGATGCTTAAATAATAGCGTTCCCGGATCTCTATTAATACGCCAGTATATTATATTTTTGTCTCTTGTCAACTGTTGTCTCCTATGAAAACAATAAATAAGCAATCATTTTACTTCCTGGTATTATTATCAGGGTATTTCATTTTGCAATTTCATGAACTCCTGTTCAGAATGCCTTCGGGAATTCATGAATGGGCTCAGGGAGACCGCTTGTCCCTGGCCTATGGTTTTTATGATAACGGGCTAAATTTTTTCAAACCGGCAACGCTTTCCCGGTTTTCTACAGATGGTATAGTAGGTGTGGAGTTTCCCGTACAGGCGTATGTTACAGCAGCGCTGGCCAAAATTTTTGGAAGGGCACACATCGTTTTGATCTTCCGGCTATTGGACACACTTATTGTGGGTATTTGTTTGACTATTCTTTTTAAGATTGCTTCAGGTTTTACCCGGAATTTCTGGTTGGCTATTTTACCTGCAACAGTATTTTTATTAGCTCCGTCATTTTTGGATTACACCTGTAGCTTTATGCCAGACCCTGTTTCAACAGCCATTGTTACGGTCGGACTGGGATTTTATCTGCAGTGCTGGCTGCAGCATCGGCCCGGAAGGAGATACATCGCGTTGGTATGCTGTGTTTTGGCCACACTTATCAAGACCTCCTGTGGTATCTATCTTATAGGTGCATTGGCATTTGACACCTATTTAATGGTTACGCGGTTTAAAGGCCGTGGCATAGTGACGACAAAACTTTTTGTATTTTATTATCTTTCAGCGTTTGCAGGTCTCGCTGCGATTTATGCGTATTATCAATATAATAAGTATCTGAATGCTACCTATGACAGTAGTCTTTTTTTGCTCGATATACGTCCTATGGATAAAGACAGTTTGCTGTATTTCCTGGGAAACCGTTTTCCTAAAGTCTGGATGAAAGAATATTTTATTATTCCCGCCTATTTCTTTTTCGCCTTTGCCTTCCTTCCCCTTTATTTCAGGACAGTGAAATACAGAAAGGAGATTATGATCTTTTCGGGAACCCTTTTACTAGGTATATTAAGCATCTCTTATTTACTGGGCGCGCAGTTTGCCGACCACGATTATTACATCATCCCTATTTTTTTCCCGTTTATTGTATTGCATGCTTTTTGGTTTGTTATCAGTAGAGAACGTTCAGCAGTAAAATCCTACAGGAATAAAGTTTTGTTTGCCGCAGTTACAGGATTGCTTTTAAGTATTTCTTATTTTAAAACGCAGCAACGGTTGTCGCCGGACTATCCCGGGTTCTCGGATTATTATAATACAAAATGGATGAAGAATGGCGCTGCGGTTTTAGATGCTTTAGGCGTTTCAGACCAGGCCCGTATAGGTGTTTTGAATCAAAATCCTCCTAATCTTTCTCTGGTATATTTTAACCGGAAAGGGTATGCTATCAGTAAAGATTGGTGGCAAGAGCGTTTTGAATCCGCTCGCCACTTCTTCGATCAGAGAGGTTTGAAATATGGTATTTGTCAGCTGGCAGAGTTTAACCGGATCGTCTTATCTGATGCCAGTTACCGTGATTATTTCCAGACAATATATACCGATCATGATCTTATCGTTTTTACGGTGAAGTGAGCTTAAAGTATTTGTGTCTTTGTGTTAATCTATTTGTTTTCTTTTGCTGAATAAATCACAGAAGGATATACCAGCTTAGCACAACAATTGATCTTATTCTATAAAATTTTTAGGCTAAAGCCTGTTTAAATTGGGCCGCTTAGCTTAATTTCGCGTATCTTTTTTTAATATCTAAAAATCTAAAGTAATTATGGCAGAGAAAATAGTTATGGGTGCTGACGGGAAACTGCAAGTTCCTAATCATCCCGTTATTCCTTTTATTGAAGGGGATGGTATTGGTCCTGAAATCTGGACAGTAGCCCGGAAAGTATTTGATGCTGCAGTAGAAAAAGCTTATAATGGTGATCGTAAGATTGAATGGAAAGAGATGCTTGCGGGAGAAAAGGCGTTTAAAGCGACCGGAGAATGGTTGCCAAAAGAAACTTTAGAGATCGCTAAAGAATATATCGTGTCTATTAAAGGACCTTTGACTACGCCGATTGGTGGGGGCATCCGTTCTTTAAACGTGGCTATGCGCCAGGACCTGGATCTTTACGTTTGCCTGCGCCCGGTTCAATGGTTCAAAGGAGTTCCTTCTCCTGTAGTACACCCGGAATATGTAGATATGACCATTTTCCGTGAAAATACGGAAGATATCTATGCCGGTATCGAATGGCAAGCGGGTTCTGAAGAAGCCAAGAAGTTCGAAAGTTTTTTGCTGAATGAAATGGGTGTAAGCAAAGTCCGTTTCCCGGGGCAGTCGTCTTATGGCGTTAAACCGGTATCTGAAGAAGGTACCAAGCGCCTGGTTAGAGCTGCGATCGAATATGCACTGGAACATCATAAACCATCTGTATCGATCGTGCATAAAGGTAACATCATGAAGTTTACGGAAGGTAGCTTCAAAAAATGGGGTTATGAAGTAGCGCGCCAGGAGTTCGGCGACCGTACCTTTACCTGGGATGAGTGGGATGAATTGAAAAAAGAGCATGGTGAAGCTCATGCCAATGAAGTACAGAAGAAAGCTTTGGCGGATGGTAAATTACTGGTGAAAGATGTGATCGCGGATAACTTCCTGCAACAAATATTATTAGCACCAAGAGATTACTCTGTAGTGGCTACCCTGAACCTGAACGGTGATTATATTTCAGATGCATTAGCGGCTATCGTTGGTGGTATCGGTATCGCTCCCGGTGCTAATATCAACTACAAAACCGGTTATGCCGTATTTGAAGCAACACATGGTACAGCGCCTAAGTTTGCCGGTACGGATTCTATGAATCCATGTTCTGTGATCCTCAGTGGTTGCATGATGCTGGAATATATGGGTTGGAAAGAAGCTGCGGATATGATCATCTCTGCAGTAGAAGCAACAATTATGCGTAAGCAGGTAACGATCGACTTCTACAACCTGATGACCGGTGCTACTTTGTTGAAAACATCGGAGTTTGGCGCACAGGTAGTAGAGAATATGGGTATTATTACCGGCGAAGGCCAGCTGCAACAATCCAGCAGTTTGTAATAAAATAAAAATGATATAATTGAAATAGCGCCTTTACAAGAGGCGCTATTTTTATTCAAATCATTGAATGACTATTTCACCCTGGTCCAGGTCTGCGTTTGCCCCAGCATCGGTGTGCCCACGTAGCCCCGCAAATGCAGTAGCTGGTTACTTTTCATGGTAATAATACCATCATAGTGTTTATTCTGCCCGGGATGGTAGATCCGGCCGCTGTCATAAGTCTTGGCATCTTTTTTCTTAAAGGCACTCAGGATTTTGGTACCGATTCTTTTCTGCGCTTCGGGTTTTGTACTCTTTACCCAAATGATCTTGCCTTCATAAACACCCGTATTGGTTTTGTAAATTTCAATCCGGGCATCTTTATCCTGGGTAAGCCATACGCCCGAAGGCTCTTGGGCATTTGCTATAAAAGCCGTGGCAAAAAGGAATAGGCAGAATAAGGTACTTCTGAGTAGGGTTGTCATGAGCTTGTCTTTTGTATGATTTATCAACGCTGCCGGGGAGCCAAATATTTTCCCGGACGTGTAAAATTTGTTTTAAATCCAGAGCAGCATCTATGCCAAAATGCTTTATGATAAACGCTTTTTTACTAATTTCGGGGCTAAAGTTTTACTATGTCTATATTCACAAAAGTTATTAATGGCGAGCTGCCTTCTTATAAAATAGCGGAGAATGACACCTTTTATGCCTTCCTGGATATTTTTCCTTTGAGACCCGGGCATGTCCTGGTAGTGCCCAAACAGGAAGTAGATAAGATCTGGGATGCGCCGGCCGATGTATTGAGCCAATGGCTGAATTTTGCGCAGCCGATTGCCAAAGCTATCGAAAAGGCTTTCCCGGAGTGTAATCGTTGCGGGTTGAGCGTAGTAGGAATTGAGGTGCCTCATGCCCACATGCACCTCGTACCGATCAGTTCGGCCGACGACCTCAATTTTACCAATCCCAAGATGAAGTTGACAGAAGACGAATTCAAGGCAATTCAGGCTAAAATTATTGCCTATTTATAATGTAACTTTGCACAAATTCTGAAAATTTAAAAATGGCTAAGAAAAGTAGTCCTTTTTGTTCTTTTTGTGGAAGAGCAGAACAGGAAGTAGAGTTGTTGATTACAGGAGTACACGGAAATATATGTAATGATTGTGTGCGTCAGGCGAATTCAATTATTGTAGATAGTAATGGCGAGGGAGCTGTTAGTCCGGCGCAGGCGAAATATGATGTCAGCCAGCATAAAGTACTAAAGCCGAAAGAGATCGCGGCTTTTATGGACCAATATATCATTGGCCAGGACGATGCCAAAAAGGTAATGGCAGTCGCTATGTACAATCACTATAAGCGCCTGAAACATGTTGTGGAAGACGATGTGGAGATTGAGAAGTCGAATATTATCATGGTGGGAGAAACCGGTACGGGTAAAACGTTGATTGCAAAAACCGTTGCCCGCATCCTCCAGGTGCCTTTTGCCATAGCAGATGCTACGGTATTCACCCAGGCCGGCTATGTGGGGGAAGATGTTGAAAGCATTCTTACCCGCCTGCTGCAGGCCTGTGATTATGATGTGGATGCCGCACAGAAAGGAATTGTTTATATTGATGAAATAGATAAGATAGGCCGTAAAAGTGATAATCCGTCTATTACCCGCGATGTTAGCGGGGAGGGCGTGCAGCAATCTTTGTTGAAATTACTGGAGGGCTCTGAAGTGTTGGTGCCCCCGCAGGGCGGTCGTAAACACCCCGACCAGAAAATGATCAAGATCAATACCCAGAATATCCTTTTCATCTGTGGCGGGGCTTTCGAAGGGATAGATAAGATGATCGCGCGCCGTATCGAAACCAGCTCTATAGGGTTCAAATCTCCTTCAGAAAAGAATAAATTTGACCGGAGTAATTTGTTGCAATATGTGAACGCACAGGATTTAAGGTCGTTTGGCCTGATCCCGGAGCTTTTGGGTCGTTTGCCGGTAGTTACTTACCTCAACCCATTGGATAAAGAAGCATTAAAACGTATCCTAACGGAGCCTAAAAATGCCTTGATCCGCCAGTATAAGCGCCTGTTTGAGTATGAAAATATAGAACTGAAGGTAGATGATGATGCTTTGGATTATATGGTGGATAAGGCTTACACCTACAAGCTGGGAGGTCGTGGATTGCGTACGATATGCGAAATGATCCTGACGGACGCTATGTTTGAATTACCTTCCGCGGAGCATACCGGTAGTTTTACGATTACCTTGGCATACGCTAAAGAAAAGCTGGAAAAATCCAAATTAGATATTTTAAGAACGGCTTCTTAAGAAGGGTTCCCGGCATCTGGAAAATATACTAATTGCCTCTGCCTCAGCAGGGGCAATTGAAGTTTTTACTAATCATTAATTATCGTATGGAGCTGTTTATTGCAGATTGTTTGTATATCGATGATGCAGGGGGTATGGGGCGCGGTGTCTATACTCATGCAGCATTGGAAGCGGACTCGGTCATTGAAGTATCGCCGGTATTGGTTATGAGTGCCGACGAGCGTAAGCATCTGGACCAGACCCGGCTGCATGATTATATATTTGAGTGGGGTCCTGCATTGGATCAATGTTGTACCGCATGGGGTTATATCTCCCTGTACAATCATAAATATGGCTCCAACTGTGAATATTATATGGATTTTGAGCGGCAGGTCATCATGATCAGGACCGTGCGGGCTATAGCGGCGGGCTCAGAACTGTTCATTAATTATAATGGCGACTGGGATGACCAGTCGCCATTATGGTTTGACGCCCTGTAAACGGGCTTATTTTTTGCCGGCAAATCGTCCGTAAATAAACAGGACCAGGCAGGGACCTATTATGGAGGTAACATAGCGACCGATGTTATAGCCGGTGATGCCATCACCGTTCCATAACATTTGCCCGATCCATCCGCCCACTAGAGAGCCTACGATACCCAGGATAATGGTTAGCAAACATCCTTGAGGTTCATTTTTGCCAGGCATGATCGCTTTCGCGATAACGCCCGCAATACCACCGAAAATAATCCAGAAAATTAAATTGCCCATGTTTTTAGTTTTTTTTGGTGAACGATATAATTTGTTGTTTTGTTGCGCTAAAAATAAGCAGGAATACCATAACTTAAAAGCCTTTCCTGTTAAAAAACATTAGCAGCCGCATTTCGCCCAATTATTCCTATCTTGCAGAGACTAAAGAATAAAGTCTTCCATGAAAGCGGTTATCCCTTTGGCGGGTGCTGGCACCAAGCTCCGGCCCCATACCTATACACAACCCAAAGCACTTATCCCGATTGCCGGGAAAACCATCCTAAGCGTCATCATTGATCAGTTACTCAACAGCGGGGTGGACGAGTTTATTTTCGTGATCGGCTACCTGGGTGATAAGATACAGGATTATGTTACCAAAACCTACCCTGACCTGAAGAGTCATTTTGTCCATCAAAATGACCGTAAAGGAACGGGTCACGCAGTTTGGTTAACCAAGGAGGCGGTCGGAGATGATGAGATCATCATTATGTATGGCGATACGATCTGCGATTTTGATATAGACCGCGTGTTGCATAGTGCCGGTTCTGAAGCCGGGGTAAGGAGAGTAGACAACCCGGGAAATTTCGGAGTAGCGGAGATCGGCAACAACCAGGTGGTAAGCCGGCTGGTGGAAAAGCCTTTGATCCCGAAGTCTAATATGGCCCTGGTAGGGATTTTCAAAATTAAAGAAACACAGCTTCTTTTTGATACGCTGGATTATTGTATCGAAAACAGTATCGGCACTATTGATGATGAATACCATCTTACGGAAGCATTGCAAATGATGATCGCAGAGGGTTGGAAAATGAGCGCTTTTAAGGTCAATAACTGGTTTGACTGCGGTAAAAAAGAGACGCTTTTGGAAACCAATGCTATTTTGTTGAAATCTTACGTCCCGGACTCCTCGCTCAAGGCCCGATTTCCCAATGCAGTAATTGTGCCTCCCGTGAGCATTGCCGAAAACTGTGTGATTGACAATGCGATCATCGGTCCTAATGTGACCATAGGGGAACATACCAGTATTTACGCTTCCATCGTCAGTAATTCCATTATAGGTTCTTATGCAAAGCTGGAAGAGGTGGTGCTGAAATCTTCGATCATCGGCAGTGATGCCTTCGTGAGGGGTATGAGCCAAAGCCTGAATATAGGCGACAACACAGATATAGATTTTGGAAACAGAGCACAATGATTTTATGAAATTTGAGAATAGAATTACCCAGTTATTCAATATAGATTACCCGATCATTCAGGCAGGTATGATCTGGGCTTCCGGATGGAGGCTGGCCTC
>CAXYKQ010000149.1:0-19845 GCA_964277835.1 uncultured Edaphocola sp.
CAAAAAAAGTACCAAGAAGAATTGGTACTTTTTTTGCGAATACTTTTAATTAATTAAAACCCGATACCAAAGCCGATAGTCGGCCTGATGCCCCCGGCATACGGGCTATATACGCTGTACTGCGTACCATTAGAAGCACTTACCGTTTTCTG
The DNA here is from genome assembly GCA_964277835.1 of uncultured Edaphocola sp. Classification (GTDB taxonomy): domain Bacteria; phylum Bacteroidota; class Bacteroidia; order Chitinophagales; family Chitinophagaceae; genus Edaphocola. The sequence continues at coordinate 153 of CAXYKQ010000149.1, forward strand.
TGTATTGTTTTGCAATACATCATAGTAAATCCCTATGTAGGCGGAAACGCGCTCTCCCACCGGGAGCCGGTACCCGGCGCCTACCAAGAGGCTTGGCAATGTATAGTTCAGTTTTACTTTTTCAACACCACTACCGCCTGCATTTTGCGCAAAATCCGTCCAGGAAATATTGCCCAGATGGTATTCAAACTGAGTATGTACAAAAAAGCTGGCAATATTATACCGCAACCAAAGTCCCGGAGAGAACAAGTGATCATTTGTCGGGTAAGTTTCATACCTGTTCGTAGTGGTATTATACACTTCACGGCCATACTTGAGCCGCACATACCGGTAACCCAGGTTAACCCCGGCCAGAAAATTCGGCGTCACCTTGTAACCTACCATAGGCGCCAGGTAGACATAAGTAATACCTCCCCAGAACCTACCGTCCAGTCCGCCCCCGATGACTATTTTTTGCGGATCAAACCCCTTTTCTTTAGGTTTACTACTGCCGCCACCGCTATTATAGCGCACCTGGGCCATAGCGCTCAGGCTCAGGGTTAAGAGCAATCCTATTATTCCGATCTTTTTCATCATAATTAGCTTTTCAACACAAAAATAAGGCTATTAATGTAAACCTTTTTCTTTCATTATACGGTTCATCCATTTCAACAGCGCAAAGCCGATGGACGCTGCTATAATTAACAAAACGAAATTTACCAGGAAAAAGTGTTGTTTATTTTCATAATTGTACCAGGTATTCGCAAGGATACCGGACAATTTATTGCCGATAGACGTAGACAGGAAAAATCCGCCCATCATTAAAGCGGTGATCCTTGGCGGACTCAGCTTGGAAACCAGGCTTAAACCCATCGGGCTTAAGAATAACTCGCCGACGGTAATCACGCCATAACAGGCAATCAGCCAAAGGGCAGATACTTTAACGGCCCCGTTCATACTAAAATGAACGGCAGCGACCATCACCAGGCAGGATAAGGCAGAAATTAACATACCCCAGGCAATTTTACCCGGCGTTGTTGGCTCTTTACCTCTCCTTCTCAGCAAGGCGAAAAACCCGACCACAACCGGCGTTAGGGCAACTACCCAAAAAGGGTTGATTGATTGGAAAAGCTCGGTATTGGCTGTGTAAATAGTAGTTCCTTCAGCGGGTAGATTTTGTTGCGCGACGTTTTTGAAGTACATCGGGTAACCAAAAGTCTTTACTTCCTTACCCTCTTCTTTAATTAATTTGAAGTTACGGTCAAAGGCTGTGATAGTATCTTGTTGATAGCTTACCTTATCGGCCAGGTATATTTTAGATGCTGCTTTCTCCACCGTCCCGGTCACCTGGCGGTTGGTGTAGTTTTCCGCCCAATCGGTCAGTACGGTGCCATTCTGCTTAAATACCGCCCAGAACATGATGCTTACGGCGAAAATTGCAAGTAAAGCAGCAATCGGTCTTTTGTCTTCTTTGTTCGCTTTAAATAAAAGGGACACGAAATAGAAGATAACGGGCACACAGGCAAAAATGAAGGCGTCATTGGAATCACTGCCAAAAATATTGCCGGGAATCTGCCATCCGATAAACCCTGCAATGATCGCGGGTAAAAATACGATCCCGAATAAACGCCCAATGGTAATATCTTCCTTAGAGGCAGGTTTCAGCACATTCGCCGAACGATAATGTTTCAGACCAAACGTGAAAATGATCAGGCCTAAGAACATCCCGATACCCGCAGTGATAAAGGCCGCTTCCCAGCTGTATTTATTACGCATGAAGGCCGCGATGATATTACACACAAAAGCACCGATATTGATCCCCATGTAGAAAATGTTGAACCCGGAATCTTTCTTGTCCTTATACTCCTCCGTGGAATACAGATTGCCTAAAAGTGTAGAGATACTGGGTTTGAAGAATCCATTCCCGATAATGACTAAGGCCATAGATACGTAAAACGAGAAAATACCGTCTAATGCGAAACCCAGGTAACCGAGCCCCATTAAGGTACCACCGATGTATACCGCATTAATATAGCCCAGCTTCCGGTCGGCCAGGAACCCACCGATAAAAGGCGTCAGGTAAGTAAGCGCGATATAGGTGCCAAAAATATCATAGGCGTCCTTGGCATCGAAGCCCATGCCGCCCGTAGACTGGCTGGCACGCATATACAATACAAATATTCCCAGCATCAGGTAATACCCGAAGCGCTCCCACATTTCTGTCAGGAATAAAAAGGGCAATCCCTTTGGGTGTTTTCTTGAAATGCCCGGTTTCTGTGTCTCCATAATCATTAGCTATTAACGAGCTAAAATAGTGAAAATAATCTTAATGCCGGTGCCGAAGGATATGCCGGCATTTCCGTCAAGCAATCGTACGCATTTTAGCGGTTCATCAGGCTTTAATTTAAGCCAAAAAAAAAGGCTAACCTGATTTTCAGGAAAGCCTCTGTTGTTTTTGTTATTTTATAGATATCACCAAACACGTTTTTTTAATATTCGATGCCCGACAGATCTCTGTCTACATTTTTGGACGATTGCCATGCTTAATTTTTAACTAATTTAAAATCAAGTTTGTTGCCATGCATATCTTTTATTTGCAACAGGTAGATCCCGCTATTCAATGTATTCGCCGAAATATTGTAGTTGCTGTTTTCCAGCGCTACTTTTTCCTGCAACCAGATAACTCTGCCATTCAAATCATATAAAGTAAAGGTGAAATGATTATTGATGTACACAGGGATCTGCACCGTCCAGTAGTCCGCGGCCGGGTTTGGATAAACTTCTGCTTTAAAGCCGGGCGTTTTGTCGGCACCGGACTGAGCCGATAGCGTACAAGGGCTACCAGATGAGGCCACCGGGATAAAGGTTTTGTTATAGTATATGGTGCCACAAGTGTTCACCACTTTACAATAAACAACTTTACCGTTATCCGTAGGGGTATGCAAAACCATAAATAAAGGGTCCGGGTCACTGCCGGAAGAAGTATAATTAGTGCCATCCAGGCTCCAGGAGTAGCTGTTTCCGGCAGCATGTGCATTAAAACGGGGTTGATGATTACAGGTAGTACCAATAGGTGATATCGTAATACCGCCACTCCCGTTTCCACTGGCGAAATTACTCTGGATAGTGACGGGCGCACTACAGGTTTGCCCAATGGCATTCTTAGGTGTGATGGTCGCCTTGACCCATGCAGCATTATTATTTCCCGTTGATTTAACTGTCAGGTAATTGTTCGCATTCGCAGCACTCATAGCGGTCAGGCCGCTGCTTACCTCCCACAATATCGTACTGTTTGGCGGTATGTTATTGTCCAGTGTAAGGGTAATTTGCTGGTTGGAGCATAACCTGTTTGTTCCGCCATTCAGTTTAGAGGAGCAGACAATAGGGCAACCGTCATACTTTCCGGTTATCTCGTCGATAAAGGCTTGCGCTATGGTTGCATCTACCGCCACGTGATCGGTATTCTCATTACTACCATAGATTTTATGAAAAGGCGTATTCCCCGCACATCTTGTAAGGTTAATGCCGCTTAGGTTGGTGTATACATCATTGCTGAGCTTATAATCCACTGCGCTTACCGTGGGTATAAATGTTGTCCGGCCTATACCGTCGATATCAACATTTGAATAAGACACACCCATATTGGACATCATAAAGTTCACAATTTTTTTAAGAAACTTTGCTGCACTTTCTTCGTCCTTTGGACCTATAGCGCCAAAATAACTCCCCGGCGCGGCATCAAGCCCCCTTAAGCCGCCATTGGTAGTGGAATACTTGTTCGTCGTACCTATAGGAATACCAGCAGTATTACCCAGTGGCCATAAGGTGTAGAAAGTTGCATTCTGACACCTGGCGCCGGAAGTGGTGGCGCTGAGTTTATACTCACAATTAGCATACAGTCCCGGACCTATATAAGGAAACTGCTGCCTTAGCAGTTTAATCCGCCCATATTGGGTGCAATTAGCGATATACTGGTTGTGCTGGCCCGCCAGGCTGCCATTCACTATAGCGACATTACGGCACTGCTGCGGGTAGCGACTGGCATGATTGAGGCTCAGGTTATTCAGGAAACGGTCCCTGTTGGAGTGCCAGGCAGGCGATTCACTATGCGATGAAGGATGATGAATGATCATTTGCTGCGCGGCAGGATTGGTATAGAACTTTTTTGTCATTTTGCTGACCATACCCGAGGCGATAAAGCTGAGCAGGTCTCCTTTGAGGAGGTATTCCGCGAGATCAGTAACGCTCTTGGCCACATTAGCCCCCTGGTGCGGACCGTCAAAAGAGATCCAGGTGCGTACGTGGTGGGGGCTACCCACTTTTTCCATATAAGTAACTGCAAACTGGGCAATGAGGGCGCCCATACTAGGGCCGATCAATACGAAATCCTGCTGCATCGTGCTGCTGTGAGTAGCGTAGAGCTGCTCCAGCAGTTTCTTCACCACCATGGCATTCTCCTCTATATGCCGGCCGCCTTCTTTAAAATCAAGAATGATCAGGTCATAGCCCAGGTTGTTGCGAAGATAATCTGCAAGAAAAACATTCCCGACATTTGGTAATTGGACAAATTCATTGATATAATTTGTGTATATCGCTTTAGCGCAGCGGGTATTGGTAGGGTCGTAGCCGTCTATAAAGATCACCGGCTTCCGGATTTGCCGGGCCTGGTAGTTGGCTTCATTGGCATAGAAGTAATACGCTACCCCTTCAGGGTTGCCGGCAGGAATATCCGGGCCATGATAACCCGAGGTATAGATACCGGGGTATAGATACCTGGGTAGCGTTCCCCTGTAATGCTCTGTTTCACACTGCCATCCCGGCCGGCCAGCTCGATGCAGTCGGTGCAGCCGTCATTATTCTGGTCCTCGTCAAAGCAATTTGTTTTATCCTCCTTTTTTTTGAACAACATAGTAAAATGGGTATGATAAACACTGTTGTCTTCAAAGGTGAGACTGAGATCTATCGTCAGGCTGCCTTCCTGGTCATATTGCAGCTGGATGGGGGGTAGGTTGCCCCATTCGCTTAAGGGCAGGTTTTGCAGGTCGAACTGCTGCCAGCCGTTTCCATTCTTCGTGTCTATTTTCAGCTTGCTGATCTTTTTGTGGCTGCTCCCCAGGACAAAACCGGGGTCCAGGTGCAGGGTATGGCTGCCGGGTTCAAAGTCGGTCAGCGAGAGGCTGCTGGCTACGATGCTGTGCACCTCGCGATAGGGCATTTTGCCCGGGATGTCGTAGAAGGCATCTTTCTCATAGCCTATAAGCCCGCTGTCTATTGCATAGGGCAGTAAGGAGCCGTAAGAACTGAATAACAAGGCGAGGGGATGCTCAGTAGCGGTATGGCCGGCTTCCCATTGCTGCAGGCGGCCGAACAGGGGCAGTTCTTGCCCGGTAGTTTCCGGGTTTAAGTAAGCGCCATCCAGTTCATGTACGGCCTGGAAGAAGTGCAGGGTATTGCTGCAGGAGCTGTCATTGCCGGGTACGAAATAATCCAGGTTGGACAGGGGCTGCACCTTCTCGTAGAGGATACCATGGGGGATGCGTGCAGGATCAAGGTTGCGGATGGCATGGGTCGCAAAGGCCCTGTAATCCGTTTCTTCCTCTTGAGCCTCCTGGGCCCATAGGGCGCCAGGCCCGGCAGCAAAGCGGCCAGGCAAAGGGTGATTTTTTTCATCATTTGCGTTGGATTTTAATATTAAAAAGGGAAAATAAACTATTAGGTGTTAATACTCTTCAGGGATGTAAAATTGACCGTCTGTAATCTGAACTACTTCATTTGTGGTGCTATCATAAGCAGTAAAATGAAATTGTCCTGCAACGATTTTATTGAGTTTGTCAATTTTAGTCAATACCAACTCCCCAGTATTGACAGAATCGGTTAAATGTGTGCTTAACCCTAATAAATTTTCGGTGTAAGCGCCAGAATTCATGGATGAGTTAACCTGAAGCAAATAATGTTTATTAATCGCTATTTCATTATCGGTAATTAAGAGAGTTATTCTCTTATCACCATTATCAGCACCAATTAGTAAGGATACGGTACTATCTTGCCAATACGTATATTTAGCTCTTATACTTTTATAGCTCCAGTCTCTTTTAAATTCCGGTTTAAATGTTACCCCATCTATTTTGCAATAGAAATAGATTCCTGGGGAAGGTTGGGGCATATCCTCCTTGCAACTGTTGAATGTAGTAAAGGTTAAAAGGATGAGCAAGAGAAAAGATAGGTTTTTCATAAATTAAGGCTGGTTTTTAGTAGGATAAAATTAAATAAATTATCTAATTGCTTAAAATTTCTTATTTAAGCATTAGTAACGCAAATAAGCCCGGAATTTACCATCGGTTATATGTACTGTATCATTTTTGGTACTATCATAAGCATCAAAGTAAAAAGTTCCAGAAACAATTTTATTTATTGTGTCAAGCTTTGTTATTATTGCTTGTCCGGAATTAACGGAATCTGTAATATACCAACCTACACTAAAATCACTATCATAAGTGGCTACACTTCTATTGCTTCCATTATAATTAAAAATATAAGGAGTATGTATTGCTATTTTGTTCGGGTCGAGTAAAAATAGCGCTATGGATTTTTCTTCCTTATCACCTGATATACTTAATAAACTATCCTCTCTTTCTAGCCTTGCATCAATACTTCTATACCCAAAATCAGTTTTATATTCGGGATTGAACAGCACACCATCTATTTTGCAGGAGAAATAGACCTGGGAAAAGGGTTGGGGTGTATCGTCTCCGCAACTGTTCAGCGTAATAAGCACAAAAAGGAGGAGGGAGAGAAAAGATAGATTTTTCATAAATTAAGGCTGGTTTTTAGTAGGATAAAATTAAATAAATTATTTAATTGCTTAACATTTCTTATTTAAGCATTAGTTAACGTAAATAAGCCCGGAATTTACCATCGGTTATATGTACCGTATCATTTTTGGTACTATCATAAGCATCAAAGTAAAAAGTTCCAACTATAATATTATTTATCGTATCAAGTTCTGTAAAAATAATATAACCGATGTTTATAGAATCAGTGATATATGATTCCGTACTAAAACGATTTTTCTTGAAGATTGCAGAGTTTAGAGAACTATTAATGTGTAATTTGTAAGGGATATTTTTTTCAATTCTATCATTTGAAATTCCAATGCCAATACCAGATTCAATACCATCTGCACTTATCAAAAGAGAATTTCCACTTTTATTAGCATCAATACTTCTATACCCGAAATCAGTTTTATACTCAGGATTGAACGGCACACCATCTATTTTGCAGGAGAAATAGACCTGGGAAAAGGGTTGGGGCGTATCCTCCTTGCAGCTGTTCAGCGTGATAAGCACAAAAAGGAGAAGGGAGAGAAAAGATAGATTTTTCATAAATTAAGGCTGGTTTTTAGTATAGAACAATAATATCGATCGCTTTACTGCCTGATAAGTATCGGCTAACGCAAATAAGCGCGAAATTTCCCATCGGTGATATGGGCTGTATTGTTGGTTATACTGTCATAGGCTGTAAAAAAAACTTACCTGTGATGGTTTCATTATCTCTTTTATCAAAAACGACTTCTCCAATATGTGTTGAATCTGTTCTGTAGGAGTTAGTACCAAATATGTTATCACGATAACTAGCTACACTCATACTATAATTCGTACTTAAATAATAAACTTTATTCAACTGTATTTCACTATCATTTACAGAGAAAGAAACACTTTTTGTACCGTTATCAGCTGTTATTAGCAATGAAGTGGTACTGTTTTGCCATTTTGTTTGTTTTGCATCAATACTTCTATACCCAAAATCAGTTTTATATTCGGGATTAAATGTCACACCATCTATTTTGCAGGAGAAATAGACCTGGGAAGAGGGTTGGGGCGTATCACCTTTGCAGCTGTTCAGCGTGATAAGCACAAAAAGGAGGAGGGAGAGAAAAGATAGGTTTTTCATAAATTAAGGCTGGTTTTTAGTAGGATAAAATTAAATAAATTATCTAATTGCTTAATATTTCTTATTTAAGCGTTAGTTAACGCAGGCATACGCGGAACTTGCTGTCGAAATACGGAATCAGATCATTTCACCGCCAATTATAATCACTAAAACTAATGACCGGTCCTTCGCGGATTTTCTAGGGCTACCTTGTCGTATCGGGTAGAAAAATGCTCTTTATTTACCAATAAAATGATAATTAATACGCTTTATTTTTAAATACGAGCTTTTTGCTATAACTTCGTCGCTTGCTTTTTCCGAAATCATGTCCTTACCAGAACTACTCAAATACGTTTACCATAATGCCACAGATGAAGTTATCCGCCGGGGTAAGAAAATTTTTCATACCTCCGGGGTTCAGATGTTGGAAAACGACCCGCTTACCGAACAGGTAGCCTTCCGGGTAAGGAATGATGTATACAATAATTACTATAAAGTCAATATTCAGAATTACCTGCAGCCGGGCAAACTCAGTATGCGCTGCCAGTGTCCTTATAACATGGGACCGGTATGCCGCCACCAGGCAGCAGCCCTTTTCCAGTTGAACGATCTTTTGCAAAGCGGCTTCTTCGAACATGCCCATGTAGATTACAACCAGTCCCATACCACGGTGCGTATGCGCCAGATCTCCACTAATTTCCTGAAATTATTTTCAAGTGAAGGTCTTTGTGCTGTAGCCGAAGACTGGTATGCCGATGGCCGCATCCGCATCCTGGACGCAAAAGATGAAGAAATACGTGCCGATGTCACTGATGACGAAGGCAGGAAGTTCAGCGTAAGAATCAGGCAAAACGAAGAAAGGTATTTTGACACTTCTTGTAGTTGTTCCGAAAAAAGCCACCCGCTTTGTGTACATAAAGTCGCCGTTTTCCTGGAAGTGCTTTATAAACATGGCGCTAATTACTTCAGCAGTTTAAGAAACTGGGATACCCAGAAAAACAAACTACTCGCTCTATACGGTTACTCCCTTGATGATGATCTCAGCGGTAAATTCGAATTTGCCTACCATGAAGGAAAACCCTTCCTGAGAGTACTGGATAAGACGATCAAGAAAATAGATCTGAATACTTACGGCAAGCCAAGCCCGCAGCCTAAAGAAAAGGTAGAAATTTATAAAGCTAAAGAGGTAAGCACCAGCGAACGCAAGAAGCTGGGTATACTGGTTCATAAAGATACGCCATACTTTCCCTACACCGCATTCGACCTGGTCGCAGGCACGCCCAATAAAACAGGGGACGCATTTGAAGGCGCCATTGAACGCGTCGCCTTAATGCAATATTTTGACCCGCTGTACCTGGACGACCGGGAGAAGATACTGATCACGGCCATGCGCAAGCAAAGCAGTGATGAATTGGTGAAATGGCTCAAGAAAAACTCTCCTTTCGGTGATTTCCTCGACGGTGTGGACAAAGACTTGCGTAACAACCCGAATGAAGACCTTAAAAACCAGGTATGGGACTTTACGATCCCCAGGTACCAGCGTTTATTAAGTCAATATAAGGAATTTCCATTTATCTATTACGCGCCCGATGCCAAAAAGACCAGCCTGAAAGACCTGGTCCGATGTCGCTTTTCCGAAAAATATTTTTCGGCACAAATGGACGCGAAACCGGTAAGAGGCGGCGTGCAGTTAACTTTAAAAATTGCCATCGGGGATGAGCTGTTTGGCCTGGATGAGCTGACGCTGATTAACCCGGCTTTGATCTTACACGAGGGGCAATTGCATACCGTAGCGAATATGGATGCCGTGAAAGTGATCACTCATTTTGATGCGGGCGGTAAGCTGCTCATCTCTAAGAAAGACTGGAGCGACTACCTGGAAAAAGAGCTGATGCCTTTATCTGAGTTGACTACCATCCATTTTGACGGCAAGCTGCAGGAACGCGTGGTGGAAGAAGAACCACAGTATAAATTGCTCCTTAAAGAAACCGATAAATCTATTGCATTCAAACCTGTCTTCTCGTATCACGGTATTGAGAAATTCTGGCTGGACACCTCTTCTGCCGTAGCCGCTAAAGATGGTAAAGTAGTGGTGTATGAACGGAATGAAGCGGCGGAGCAGACCTTTTTAAATTTATTGAGGTACCTGCATCCTTCCATGCAGGAAAGCCGGAAAGCGCAGTCATTCCTGCTTTTAGCGACGGAGGCCCTGAAGGGCAGCTGGTATTTCCATTTTATAGATACACTCCGGGAACACAATGTGGAAATAGTAGGGTATGAAAACCTGAAACAAATGCGCATTAATCCCAACAAACCGATTACTAATCTTAATGTAAAAAGTGGAATTGACTGGTTTGATGTAGACCTGAGTGTTTCTTTTGGAGAAGAACAGGTAGCACTTTCTGAAGTAAAAAAAGCGCTGACTAAAAAGCAAACTTTCGTACAACTGAAAGATGGCAGTATGGGCCTGTTCACCGAGGAGTGGATGGACAAATATGCCCTTATGCTTAAACTCGGGCAGATCAAAGACGGGCAGGTACGCTTGAAAAAGTACCACTTCTCTGCGATCGAAAACCTCCAGGATGAGTTTGCCCCCAATGAAATGCTGCAACAGCTGGTAGAGAAAAAAGACCGCCTGTTTAATTATAACTTTGAAGAACAGCCACCGGTTGCGATACCGGCTAATGTGCGTGCCACCTTGAGGCCGTACCAGCAGGCTGCCTTCCAATGGTTAACGTTCCTGAACGAAACGGGATGGGGCGGCATCCTGGCCGATGATATGGGCCTGGGTAAAACCCTGCAGACCCTGACCTTCCTGCAAAGCTATAAAAATCACCACCCGGACGCTCACTTCCTGGTCATCTGCCCGACCTCGCTGATGCATAACTGGGCCAGTGAGATCAAAAAGTTCACCCCGGACATGAAAAGTATGATGCACCACGGTGCTAAGCGTACCGGCAGCATGGAAGAACTGAAAAAGTATGATGTGATCATCACCACCTACGGCACCCTCCGCAGTGATATCAAACTGCTGAACCAGATCAATTTTGACTACGCCGTAATGGATGAATCGCAGGCCATTAAAAACCCGCTGTCCCAGGTTGCCAAAGCCTCACTGCAACTACAGGCTAAAAACAGGCTGGCCCTCAGTGGTACCCCGGTACAAAACAATACGTTTGACCTTTACGCACAAATGAACTTCCTGAACCCCGGCATGCTGGGCTCCATTGACTTTTTCAGGAATGAATTTGCCAATCCTATCGACAAGAACCAGGAAGGTGAGGTAAAGCATCAACTGAGAAAAATGATTTACCCGTTCCTGCTGCGCCGGACCAAAGAACAGGTAGCCCCGGACCTCCCGGAAAAGGTGGAAACCGTCCTATTCTGCGAAATGGGTACCAAGCAGCGTAAGATCTATGATGCCTACCGTTCTGAATACCGTTCCAAGATCCTGGGCGAAATCGAAGCAAAGGGAATGGAACGTTCCCAGATGAGCATTTTACATGGCCTGATGAAATTGCGCCAGATCTGTGATTCGCCGGCTATCCTGAATGAAGATGTGAAGTATGAAAATCATTCTGTAAAAATCGAAGAACTGGTAAGAGAGATCACCGAAAATACCGGTAATCATAAAGCGCTTATCTTCTCACAATTCCTGGGTATGCTGGGCCTCATCCGGCAGGAACTGGAAAAAATGAACATCCCTTACGTTTATTTTGACGGTAGCACTACCATGAGTGAGCGGGAAAGGGCCATCAAAAACTTCCAGGAAGAGGAAGATACCCGCGTATTCCTTATATCCCTGAAAGCAGGTGGTGTGGGCCTTAACCTCACGGCGGCAGACTATGTTTACATCGTTGACCCCTGGTGGAACCCGGCTGTAGAGCAGCAGGCGATCGACCGTACCCACCGTATCGGGCAAACGAAGAGTATTTTTGCTTACCGCCTGATCTGTAAGGATACGATCGAAGAAAAGATCATGATGTTGCAGGAGCGTAAATTGAACCTGGTCAAAGACCTTATTGCAGACGACAATGCCTTCTTCAAACAACTCACCAAAGATGATATCGCCTACCTGCTCAGCTAAAGCTTAATCTTTAGCAGCAGACAGGCGGAATCTGAATGTATTCCCGGCAATAGCGTAAAAGTGCGGCCTGCAACGGACATCCTGCGCCATTTCCTGGTAAAGACTTTGGCGGGCATCAAGTAGCAAAGCAGGCTCCCGGCGATGGCGTTGCGGCACTGCTTCTGTTATTTCCTCCGGATATGTTACGGCATCAATGTGGAACACGGGATTTTTCTACCTTACAGGTAACTGAATGTAGCGTCAAAACAAAAGGCTTCCAGGATGCCATAATCCCTTTTACAATAATCTGATTGCGCCAGGAGATTGGTATATGAGCTCGCAACAAGAAATGCCAGTCCGAAGTATGTTTTCAGTCATCTGGGATAAGGTATTTTCTATAAGAAAGCATTCATGCACCGTCATTTTTCCGCGATCTTAGCTGCAAAATAGAAACTTTTGCAGTAGTCCGTCAAACGGATTGCCGGCTTTTTTTGCTCTTCTACTCCGGTATCGTATTGCTTTCATGTTCCTTACCCCAGGCCAGCACAGGGACCCCGGGAGAATAATGACAAAGATCCGGTGCGGCAAGCCCTAAAGCGTCAAAAACCGGATAGTGGATCGATAAAGAAATAATCTTTAATTCCTGTAGAGGCCATTCGGGATGATGAATATCGAATGAGTTCAGGCCAGACCCCACATCCTGGAACAGCGCATAACGTTCCGTAAGCCAGAGGTCCAGCGGTTGCTTTTCGCGTATAGCATCCCCTTTGCTGAATACCAGTTTAAAATAGGTTCCGGCACGGGCGTTCTCAACCCGGAAACTATCAGAAGTGCGGGACATCGCAGCATAACGGTAGGGCAATTGCGACATTTTCCTGGCCAGGAAGCAGGATAACGATTTTCCAGCTTCAATACTTAAAAAATAAACACCCTGCTTGCCTTTATAGCGCGCGTAAGTCCGCAGATTGAGCTCGTGAAAATCAGACACCGGGGCAAATGCAGGCGCATGCCGGGGCCGGACCGACTCCATATCAAAGGCGACGAAAGATACCCAGGCGTAACCGTCAAACAGGTCCACTTCCAGGCCTTCCGGGATCAATGATTCCAGCAGTTCGGGCTTTACCCGCCAATGAAGCAACAAAGCATTGTTCCATTCCTGGTAGTATTTCCAGGGATCGTCCCTGAGCGGCCAGGGCCTGTGTGCATCTGCATTTAATATTCCATGAGGGTGCGGCATACTTTAAATTTTAAATCAGGAAAAAAACACTGTAAATTTACAGCGTGCAAATTGAAAAAGATGGAAAAATTAACTACTGAAAAACTAAGGATCGATAAATATTTATGGAGCATCAGGCTTTTTAAGACCAGGAGCCTGGCAACAGACGCCTGTGATGCCGGAAGGGTTAAACTGAATGAACAATCTGTAAAACCTTCCCGAAGTGTACAAGTAGGCGATATTTATGATGTGAGGACCAATGATCGGGTATGGAAGATTAAAGTTACCGGCCTGCTGCCCACCCGGAAAGCGTATAGCGAAGCAGTAAATTTTTATGAAGATCTCACGCCTCCTGAAGAACAAGCTGTTGAAAAAGCACTTCCTGCAAGTTTTTATACCGGTAAACGTCTCAGTAAGGTGGGTCGCCCTACTAAAAAACAACGCCGTGATTGGGACGACATTATGGATGAGGCCTAAGTACTTTCTATAATGCGTTGCATTATTTTATAATATTCTTAAAAAATAATTATGAAATGTCTGGCTTTTTTTTAATTTTCTTGTAATTTTAGGGATTATACCTTAACAAAAACTTCCGGTAAATCATTACTAGGAAAAGAATCTCCTAATAAGCATAAATGAATAAATTTCTATCATGAAAAGAATAACCCTTCTAGCACTAACAACAGGCCTGTGCCTTAGTGTTGTCACCCCGGTTTTTGCGAATCGGAATTTATGGTCAAGCCTGGACAGTAAAACAGCGCCGGCCAGTAACCCGAGAGTACACCAGCCTTCCAATTACTCCATCGTAAAGCTGGACCAGGAGGGCGTCAAAGCTTTATTGCTAAAAGCAGGAACGAGTGTGGAAACTGCCGTGGAATTAAGCCTGCCTACTCATGAAGGGACTTTTAAAACTTTTAAAGTATGGCAAACGCCGGTGATGGAAGATGAGCTTCAGGCTAGTTATCCTGAAATTCGCACTTACACCGGTTCTATGGTCGGAGATGCCAGCCAGACAATAAAAATCACGAACAGCCCTTACGGATTTGTAGCCCGTTCTTTTTCATTTAATATGAAAGATGTATTTGCTATTGAGTCCTATGGGCACGATGCAAACGGTTATTATACAGTGGCTGCAGCCGGCGATTATTACCGCCTGCCGATGCTGGGCTGCAATCCCAATAGCCTGACCGGTAGCGAGCCGGTTAACTTAGAGCAGGAAGGTAAAACAGCGCAAAGGATGATCGGCGAAATCCGGAGAACTTACCGGTTTGCAGTTGCCTGCACCGGAGATTATGCACAAGCAGTTTCCGGTACCCCCAACCCGACTGTATCACAGGTTTTGGCAATCATTACCGCCACCGTAAACAATGCAAACGGGGTGTGGGAAAGAGAGATGTCTGTTTCCACCAAATTGGTGAACAATAACACGGCGGTCATTTATCTCGACCCGAATACCGACCCTTATGCCAATGACGGCGACAAAAGTGTAGTCATTGATGAAAACCAGGCCAACCATACCACCTTCATCGGTAACGCCAATTACGACCTGGGACATGTGCTTACTGCTGCGGGCGGAGGTCTTGCCTCACTTGCCTCCGTTTGTGCCAATGGTTCAAAGGCCAGCGGTGTTTCCGGGTCTTCAGGGCCAATGGACATCGGTACGCTGACCCATGAAGTAGGTCACCAGTTAGGCGCTGGTCATACCTTCACTTCCAAAGCAGGAGGATGCGACGGTAATGGTATGCCGCAATCTTCCTACGAGCCGGGTAGCGGTACCACCATTATGTCTTACAACGGCGCCTGTGGTGCAGATAATACGCCCAATTTCACCACCCCGCTTACTGATTATTATAACCAGTTCAACCTGGGCCAGATGCGCGCTGTGATTACTACCAGCGGCGCTTGCGGCAGTACCGTACTGGGCCAGACACCGGTAATGATCAACCCCATCAATCCTAACACCCGCTATATCATCCCGGCTAATACTCCTTTCGAGTTGATTGCCAATGAAGCTGCCAACACAGTGCCCACTAACAGCGTGCCTACCTATTGCTGGGAGCAGTTCGACCTGGGCCCTATTGACATGGTAGAAGCAAACGGCAGTACAGTAGCCGCAGGCCCTGTTTTCAGCAGCCTTCCGCCGGTTAAAGACAGGAGTCGCGTAATGCCGATGTACGAGACTTTAAAAACGGGTCTTTACGCTGCTATAGGAGAGCGTACCCCGAATGTCAACAGGAACATGAAATTTACCGTTACAGCGCGCAGTATTGCCCTGGACGGATGGGGAACACACAATACTTCCGACAATAATGTCAATATCAAAGTGGTTAGGGGTAACGGAGACTTCAGGGTAACGGGTCCTAATGCCAATGCCTCCTGGACACCCGGGCAGCCTTATGCAATCACGTGGACGCTCGGTAATACCCAGGTCCCTGCAGACAGCATCATGACCGGGTTCGTAAATATTTATCTTTCCCTGGACGGAGGTTCTTCTTTCCCGGTTATTTTAGCAACAAATGTGCCGAATACCGGCAGCTTTAATATTACCGCTCCTGATTATTTCTCCAATAATGCGCGTATCAAGGTAAAAGCAGTAGGCAGTATCTATTTTGATATGTCTAAGGCAGACTTTAAAGTGCTGGGCAACCCGGCTAACGGCATCAAGGGAACAGATGTAACGAATACCGTTGCCGTATATCCAAACCCGACATCCGGGATGCTGAACATCAAAAATAATAATTTTGACGGCGAAACTATGGACCTGGTACTGCTCAACGTATTAGGCCAGGAAGTATGGAAAGGCAGGATGCAAAACCAGGCTGCTGTAAATACAGCTGCGTTTAGCAAAGGCACATATTACCTGTACCTGAAAGGTACTAAATCCGCTAAATACGGCGTTAAAAAGATTACGGTTCAATAATTTATATTCCAGGTGAAGCAAAAAGCGTCCCGGTCATTTTCCGGGACGCTTTTTAACGTTTACCACAATATAATTAAAATTTAATTTCGTTAATTTGTGGTTGTTTTGGCCTCATTAATCAGGGGTGATTTAAATTTATGCAAATAGTTTCATTGTTGAAGTCTTTAAAAGGCTTATGTGTAGCAGGAATGCTTATCATGGCTGCAGCGCAGAGCAGTCTCGCCCAGGTAGCAGATGTTAATGCCCTTAAATCTTACCAATTGTCTATGCCACGCGTTACCGCGGCAATGACAAAATACGATGCCAAGTTAAAAAACGAATTCAAGCAGAAAGGGCTTAATTTTAGCAACAGCTCTTTATATATCCGCTCCTTTAAGTCGCAAAATGAGATGGAAGTATGGGTACGCAATAATGATGTCGATACCTTTACCCTTTTCAAAACCTATAAAATCTGCGCCCTTTCCGGTGTATTGGGTCCCAAACGGGTCGAAGGTGACCGCCAGGTACCTGAAGGTTTATATTTTATTACCGATTTTAATCCTAAAAGCGACTTCCATTTGTCGATGTTCGTAAGCTATCCCAACTATTCTGACAAGATCCTGAGCGACCAGGTGAAACCCGGTGGCGATATCTATATCCATGGTAAATGTATGACTGTGGGTTGTATGCCGATGACCGATGAGGTAATTGAAGAATTATATGCATTATGCCTTAATTCAAGGCTAAACGGGCAAACGAATATCCCGATCCACATCTTCCCGACACGATTCGATAAAGCCGGGCTTAATTTCTTAGGCAGAGAATACAAACACGAGGTCGATAAACAAAAATTCTGGGTGAACATCAAATCTGCCTATGATTATTTTGAAAGAACCCGTATGATCTTACCGGTGATGTATAATGAAAAGGGCAAGTATGTGTTTTAGTTGCTGTAAATTTGCCTGATGGATATCGAAATCTGGTCGATCGGTAAAGAAAACGACAAATATATTGAAGAAGGGATACAGCTGTATTTCAAAAAGACACAACCCTGGAATCGGGTAAAACTGGAGCTCTTAAGCCTGCCTAAAAAGCTGCAGACCACAGACGTGCAGCTGACCAAAAAGCTTGAAGAAGCGCTGGTTTTAAAAAAGCTGCAAAGTAATCATACTTTGGTGCTCCTGGATGAAAGAGGGAGAAACCTGGATTCACTACAATGGGCCCAGCAATTCCAGCAATTTATGAACCAGGGTACCCGGACCCTTGTTTTGTTAATAGGTGGCGCTTTTGGGGTAAGTGAGGTTATCCGGGAGAGAGCCAGCCAGGTGTGGTCCCTTTCGAAACTGGTATTCCCGCATCAACTGGTAAGGCTGATCCTGGCAGAGCAGGTATACCGTGCTTTCAGCATCTTAAACAATGCACCCTACCATCACCAGTAAGACGAAGATATCAGGCAAACAGATCATGAGGCTCATGCCAGATGTTCGTAAAGTCACCAATCACCCAACCGTCTTTTATTTCATATTGCGGGTTGACCTGCAGCAAGGCTATTTCTTCTTTCCAAACTTTCCTGAACTTCGGGTGTAAAGTACCGCCATTTTGGCCTGGTGCTGCAGCAGGATCGTACTGATAATCGGGATCAACAATGGTGCCGCGCGGATACATCATACCGGGAATACCCTTTCCTCTAAGGTCTAAATAACGTGGATGGTCCAATCCTATAGTATGCCCGAATTCATGTGCTGCGGTTGTGGAACCCGGGTACAGGTTATCCAGTTTAAAGAAGCCGGTATTACAGTTGATGGCATCAACGAAGGAGATATTGCCATTAACGAAGGCCTCAATCCTGAAAAAATTCTTTCGCGGATCCCGGTTTTGAAAAATATCTTCGGGTTTCAGATCAGGGGTATAAAAGCCTTGTATTGAAAATTTAAGGGTATATAAATTAATACCCAGCCTTATTTTACCCCCGGCTTCGGTCCATAAGACCTCAATCTCTTCTGCGATTTGTTGGCTTAAAGCTTCTGTAGCCGCCGCACCATAAATGATAACTTCCGCTTTCAGTAAAGCCTCTTGTGCATTGATCACTTCGATCGTACCCATTTAATGATTATTTAGTCTGCTGATCGCTTGTAAAAATACTATTCTACAAAAAAGGCCTGCTCGAAGATCTTTACTTCTTTATAATAAAGTTGCAATAACCATTTGCCCTTTACTACTTCATACTCCTTATCAAAGGAGTAGCTCAAATCAGAAATGTAATTAGTTGATTTAACAGAGGTGTATCTTGCCTCTTTAAAAACCTGTCCTTCAGGATTAGTAATAGGGGTGGGATATACCCAGACACATTCCACTTCGACTGCTTCAACTCCGGGATCTGCATTAATAATGTATTGAACCCCAAACCGTTGTCCTAATTCAGCAGGAACCCTATTCGTCCGCTTAGTCAATCGAAAACCTGAAGTAATGTTTTGACTACCGGTAGGTGATCCCTCAAGGGCTATCTTCTGTGTTACATCTACCGAACATAGGCCATAGCTTATTCTTTCCACCTTAATCTTTGGCTTAGCAGCTACAGCAGTTAAGCTAAACAGCATAAGGAATAACATTCCTAAAAGCCTTGTTCGCTTTCTTTTCATAGGGTAAACAGCTTTAAAATCACGCGTAAACAGCCTTAGCCACGGCACTCATCTCTTCCACCAGGGAAAAATCGTTCTCAATTGCATTGCCTACGACAACGACTTGCGCCCCCGCTTCAAAAGCAGCCCTTACGCCGGCTACGTCTTTGATACCCCCACCTACGATCAGGGGGATCTCTATATTTTTGCTCACCTTCCGGATCATCTCGGTGCTGATCGGGTATTGCGCCCCGCTACCGGCATCCATGTAAATAATACTTTGGCCCATTAATTCTGCCGCCCAGGCAGTACACAGGGCTATATCAGGCTTATTGCGCGGGATCGGCGACGAGTGACTCATATAAGAAACCGTAGTGGGGACGCCACCGTCGACAAGAATGTACCCCGTAGACAATACTTCAAGACCGCTGGCCTTAACCACCGGTGCAGCAACAACCTGCTGGCCAATCAACAGCTCTGCATTACGACCTGAAACCAGGGAAAGGAACAATAAGGCATCTGCAGCCGGGCACACCTGAGCCGGGCTGCCGGGAAACAGGATCACCGGGATCTTCGATACGGATTTAAAAGCATTGATGCAACGCTCCATCTGGTCAGAAAGCATCAGGCTGCCGCCGAACAAAACCAGGTCCACTTTCGCAGCATTGCAACGTTGGGCTAACTCCACTATTTTTTCGGGCTGAATATCGTCCGGGTCGATCAGGACGGCAAACGCTTTTTTTCCCTCTTGCTTCAGTTGTTGTAATCGCTGTTTTATATTCACTATGGTTGCTGTTATAAGTGATTCAAAGATAACACACTATTCTATAATTTTCAATTTGGCATACTGCAGCATGATCTTTTTGATCCCTATACCATGATCAAACTCGATCGTTGCCATCAGGTTGCCCGGGTTGCCGTCCAGGCCTTTGATAAGCCCAAAACCAAATCGCTGATGTTCGACTTTTTTGCCCACTGCCATTTCA
>CAXYKQ010000150.1:0-3598 GCA_964277835.1 uncultured Edaphocola sp.
GAGATTAATGAGAAAACGAAGATAGTAATGCCTGATTTTATTAGATTTCATAAACTTATTTTATAGGTAACCCCGCACCGGGTTATCGCCATATCGGTTGCAGCGTTGTTTCGCTAAGGTTATGGTTGAATAGGATAGTAATATAACAGAGGTATGCTCTATCCTCAACAAAGTAACGTCAATTTTTACGCCGATAAAAATTTAAGCCTGTTAAATTGGTTTTTTTCCGGGCTGCGGCACCGTTAATGTCTGTATAAGCAGGTAGTTACCAATTTCGGGCATGAATCTGAATTCAGTTATAAATTATTTACCTTTAGTCCTTCAAGGCGCAAAACGAACCGGGAATCATTGAAACAGATTATGAACAAGTATGAAGGCATTAAGGAGCAGCACTGGAAGCAACAGTATAAAGGTTTATTATATGCGATCCTGTATGGCCTGACCGCGAAATTAATATTTTGTTCCGGGTTTAGTATCGGCACTTTAAGGCCGGTATTCGGTATCACCACGCTGTCATTCCTGGTCCTGGTTCCCCTCGTAATGGGACTGATTGTCGGCTGGCACCGGTCGACGACAAAATCAACTACTCTGAACGCTTTACTCGCGGTAGCCGGCTTTCTGGGCTTTGTCCTTCTGTTGCAGGAAAGCCTGTTGTATGTCTTGGTGGTGCTGCCCGTCTACGTGTTCATGGCAGTGGGAGGAAGTGTCGCAGGCTCATATCTCCGGGGAGGAAGCACACGTAACCGGTTACTTTACATCGCCCTACTCGCTCCGTTTTTTATGGCACCGGTCGAACATTACCTGGGAGCTAACGAAAGGATTTATGCCCAGAGTAGGACCATAGCGATCAATGCAAGTGAGGACAGCGTTTGGCAGCATATCATAAAGGTGGAAGCCACAAAGGAAACGCTGAATAAACCGGGGGCAATCATGGTGTCCGGATTTCCCCGGCCCGTCAAAGCGGCGTTCGATAGGGTGACTACGGGGGGTAGCCGGAAGGCTTTTTTCGACCGGGGATTAATCTTTACCGAAACGATTACAGCAGTTGTTCCGGGAAAAACGCTGGCTTTTACCATAAAAGCGGACCCGGGCTCAAAGCCCCTGACCGAGCTGGAAAAAAGAGTGATCGTGGAAGGCAAATATTTCGAAGTGCTGCAGGGCAGGTATGAAATCGAAACTGTAAACGAACAACAAAGCAGACTTCACATGACGGTTACTTACCGGCTGTCTACCCATTTTAATGTTTATTGTAACTGGTGGGCAAAAATTGTAATGGACCGCATCCAGGAAAGCATCCTGCAAATAGTGAAGCAAAGCAGTGAAACCTCCGGCGTTTATCAACCGGGCCCCGGTGCCGCTAACCATTGAGACAGACTTAGCTGTTTAATTTCGAGCAGGCTATTACCCGGCTAAATTTAAAGAACAGCGCCTCAGTGTTCGCCCATCAAAAACTTACTGCTGAAAAATTTAAGAGCCAACAGCATTTTATGTTGGCTCTCTAATCAATTTGCAGGAGTACAAATATGGGACACCTTATCCTTTGTAATCACCGATCAGGATTACCGGTTTAATCGTTTTGCCGCTTTCAGAATCTTCGATCGCCTGGTTAATCGCCTCAAACGGGTATGTTTTGATCAGCTTATCAAATGGAAACTGCCCGTTAAGGTACATGTCCACCATCTCCGGGATAAACCGGGAAGGCACACTGTCTCCTTCCACGATACCAATCAATTTTATCCCTTTCAATACGTAGCTGTTCATTTCCACCTCTAAGGGTTTTGTAGCCACCCCTACAATGCCCATCTGGCCTAAAGATTTCAAATTGGCCAGGGTATTATTGATTACCTCGTTGCGACCCGTGGTATCGAATCCGAAATCAAAGCCTTTAGGCGCAATAGCCTGTAAAGCCTCTGCAACATTCTCATTACGGCTGTTGATCACATGTGTGGCGCCTAATTCGATCCCGAAGTCCAGGCGTTCCTGGTTGATATCTATCAGAACGATCTGCGCTGCAGAGCAGGCTTTTGCTGCCAATAGAGCTGCCAGGCCTACCGCACCTGCTCCGGAAATGACCACAGTTTTACCGGCCGATACTTTTAAAGAGTTAATAATAGCGCCGGCGCCGGTTTGTATGCCGCAGCCCAGGGGCCCAAGTAATTCCAGCGGTGCTTTATCAGACACCTTAATCGCATTTCTCTTATTCGCGATCGCATAGGTAGCAAATGAAGACTGGGAAAAGAAATTATCAAAGACCATTTCCTGGCCCTGGTGATGACTGTGGGAACCGTCTAAACGGGCTCCGCCAAAATTTAAAGCCGGGAAGTTTTCGCAGTAGGTGGGTTTCCCGCCTTGGCAGGTCTCACATTCACCACAGAAACCAAAAGTCAACACAACATGATCCCCCGGCTTAAGATGGCTGACTCCCGCCCCGACTTTCTCTACAATACCAGATCCTTCGTGCCCTAAAACAATCGGGAAAGGTGTCGGCCCGGTCTGCTGATCTCTTGCAGCCATATCGGTATGACAAGTACCGGAACCCACTATTCTCACTAATACTTCATCAGCCCTTGGCGCCTCAAGGCTGATTTTTTCGAGTTCAAACTGTCCACCTTTTTCTTTTACTAATGCTGCGGTTATTTGCATGATTAACAATTTTTAGAGTGTGAATAATCAGTTATAAAGTTACAGAATGGATGAAGGATTAAAATTAATCCAGGTTAAGAAATGGGAATTACTTCAGCTGCAATAGACAATAATTGAGAAGCGCCTGATTGTAATCCTTCAACTTTAGCTTTCTTAGACACAGAAAATAAAAATAAAGGGAAATAGATGCCGCGTCGCAAATTGTTTTTCGCCAGCTCAACTAGCAGCAATCTTCCTGATCATACCGTTAAATATAAAATAGTGAAAAGGCAACACGGCATACCAATACAACCGGCCGGCAATGCCTAAAGGGCGAAAAGTTGCGGTTTGGTGTACCGTATTTCCTATGACTTTAAATTCTAACCACGCCTCTCCCGGGAGCTTCATTTCGGCATACAGCAGAAGGCGGCGCTCCCCGGCATTGGAATAAATTACCCGCCAAAAATCAAGGGTATCACCTGCTGCGAGGGAGGTGTTGTTCTTCCTGCCTCTTCTTAATCCCACGCCTCCGAAAAGCCGGTCAAAAAAACCTCTGAACCCCCATAACCAATTCGCGTAATACCAGCCATTTTTACCCCCGATAGCAAATATCCTTTCCACTGCCAGTTCCGGGCTGTTCGTTTCCATAGTTTTCTTATCGACAAAAACACCGTTCTCGGGAACCTTCAACTGCTTTTTTACCATCTCCCTGGAATATTTGCCGCCAAATGCATCGGACCAACTGGATAAAACAAGATTCTGATCTATCTTATCAAAAGCCATCTTAATCGCACTTTGATAAGGGATCAAAGTAATACCCAGCCGGTTTGCAAGGTCGTTGGGCTCAGCAACAACATCTACACGCATACTGTCAACGAGGTTCTTGGCCAGATGATAAGAGGTGGAAGTAACGAAATAGAGCCAATAGGAGGAAAGTTTCGGTGTCATAACAGGCACCGTAAGTATACTTCTTTTA
>CAXYKQ010000151.1:0-2733 GCA_964277835.1 uncultured Edaphocola sp.
CGGTTTTACTAAAGCGGCCGGTAACTACGGCGCATCCATGTACCCTACTGCTGAAGTGAGGAAAATGGGTTACGATCAAATTCTTTGGACCGACGCTTTTGAGCATAAATATGTACAGGAGATTGGCACAATGAATGTTTTCTTCATTGTTGACGGAGTTGCTTTAACGCCTGATTTAAATGCAGGTACTATCCTGGCCGGTGTTACCCGCGACAGTGTGATCGCTTTATTAAAAGAAAATGGGGTTCCTGTTGAAGAGCGCCCGATCAGCATCGAGGAATTGGTAGCTGCGCATAAAGAAGGGAAACTGGAAGAAGCATTCGGTACCGGCACCGCTGCTTCCATGTCTTTCATCCAGGACCTGACTTATGGTGATGAGAAACTGAGCTTAAAGCCGGCAGCTGAATACACTATCGCTAATAAAATCAAGACTCAGCTGGATGATATCCGTTACGGCAGAATTGAAGACAAGCAAAACTGGTTATTAAAAGTAAAACAGGCAGCGCTGATGTAACAGGCAGCATAACTGTATTGAAAATAAACAAAAGGACCGGATCACAATCTTGATCCGGTCCTTTTTTGATACCATTAAAAGTCTTGCCGTTTTTAATGAATGATGTCTACAAACTCTACTCCGGATTTCTTAAGTTCTTTGAGTACATGCACATATACCTCGGGCATCACCGGGATCCTTACACCGGTAAGGTAGCGGGAAGGTAATCCGTCGTTTAATATCTTACGGGCCAGGATCGCCATCGGCAAACCTACAGTTTTCGCCATGGCACTGTACAAGCTGTTTTCCCCTTTTACCACCAGGTTAGAAGTGAGGAAAGAGCTCACACCTTTACGTTCATAAGTTACCTGGTGTTGCATCACGACCATATCCTTATCTACAATATTCAATTTCCACTTTTCTTCGAGAATGTCCTGGATGATAGCTGCAGATGAGTATGATCCTTGCCTTTTGATCACTTTTTTCGTATCAAATAATTCCAGCCATTCCAGCATCTTAAGGCTTTTGTCGTCTATAGCGTATTGTTCTGCAAGCTTAGGCACCCAGTTGTCCTCGATGACAATGCCTGTTTTTTCAGCAATCCAGTCTGCATAGCTTTTACCTGCTGTGTTGACCTGGTCGTCGTCTTGAGTCAAGCCCATTTTGACGACAAAGTTCCAGGCTTTTGTAAATGCAGGGTAGCGAAGCGTTGCCCGCATAAAGGTCTGGATATCGCTTACATCATAAAGGTCCAGGTATTTCAGGGAATCCCGGTTAGGATAATAGCTGAAAGAACCCGCGCCATCTACTTTTATTTTTTTACAGTTATTGTACAACTGTTCATAGTCCATCTTTTGTACTTTACCATTCTCGATCCATTCTGCACCGGCCTGACCCGCCAGGACGATATTTCTCGGGTTCCAGCTTATTTTGTAGTGCCAGGGATTATCATCGCTTTCAGGAGCGATCAACCCGCCGCAAAAGCTTTTAAAGCTGGTAATGTTACCTGCTATCTTCTGAATGCTATGGATAATAGACATTGCAGACATGTGATCAATACCCGGATCCAGGCCCATTTCGCACATGAACAACAAACCCGCATCTTTGACTTCCTGGTCTAAAGCTTTTATTTCGGGCGATACATAAGAGGACGTGATCAGGTGTTTTTTATACTTGAGGCAGTCTTTAGCTAATAAGTAATGCAGGCCGGGCGGCAATATCGACAATACGATATCCGATTCCGCCACCAGCTTTTCTCTTGCTGCATCATTCGTAACATCTATTACGGCAGGCACCCCCCTGGGATGATTTTTAAGCTTCTCGGCAATCGCCTCTGCGGAGGCATCCATAACGATTACTCTCCAGTCCGATTTGGAATTTTTCAGCAAATAATCAATAAGATAAGAAGAGGATTTTCCTGCTCCTGCGACAAGAATATTTTTCATTTTTGTTTGATATTTAATCTGAATAATTGTAAAGCATGTAATTTTGAATCTTACTTGCTTTATAAAACAACTATTTGTAAAGCAAATGTATTAAACTAAAAGTATAAAATAGCATATGATTTGGTATAATGGGATTCCGGAGTTAAAAGATCTGAACAAAATGTCTGAAAACACCCTGGCAGCTCACTTAAATATGGAATTTGTAGCGGCGGGGGCTGACTATGTCAGTGCGCGTATGCCTGTAAACGCCTCCACGCACCAGCCTTTCGGACTACTACATGGTGGCGCTTCCGCGGCGCTTGCGGAGACGGTAGGCAGTGTCGCAGGCTGGTTATGTATTAACCCTGAAAAGCAAGCCTGCGTCGGCATCGAAATCAATTGCAACCATATAAAGGGTAAAAAGAGCGGTTGGGTGACCGCTACAGCAAAACCATTCCATGTCGGGGCCAGTACGCAGGTATGGGAAATAAAAATTGTAGACGAAAACGATAAACTGGTTTGCATCAGCCGGCTGACGATGGCCGTAGTCAAAAGGATAGGTCATCAGTAAGCGCCTCTGCTGACTTATCGCTCCGGCTCAACGCTCCACGAACCAACGCTCTGCTGACTTCACTTTATCCGGGTGCGTTTTCCAGTAAAGTAAAATAAACGGGGGAATGATATTAAGGAACGCCAGTAGGATATTGAATACCATAAATGCGTCAATATCCCAATAGTAAATAAAGATGCCGGCCAGCAATGGGGTCAGAGCCTGCGCGATGAGCGGCAGTCTTGCAAGGCTGCCTATAGCGACCG
>CAXYKQ010000152.1:0-7210 GCA_964277835.1 uncultured Edaphocola sp.
ACAACGGCAGATCAAGTCGTCAAGATACAGGTGATCAATAGCATCGGGCAGGTGCTGAGCGCCCGCACCGAGACGGCTAAAGCAGGTACGACAATCTTCAGTCTTCAGTCCCGGGGATGGGCAGCGGGCAACTACATCGTAGTGCTCACAGATGTAAACGGTAATCGTATCGGAAATGTCCAAAAGTGGACGATACACTAAAATATACAGGCGTTAAAAAGCGCTAAGCTTTTTTCCATCATTCGGTTCATCTGTTACCTACAGCGCAGGGATTATCCAGCCCGGCTCCTATAAGTTGATTTATCACCCTTGCTAATTTGTAGCTATCAGCAGCTTTGACCCGTCTGATGCCTAAATCTAAAATGTTTAACTCTCAAATAAAAAAACAAAACAACTATGTCTAAAAATGAGCTAAAAGGAAAAGTAGTACTAATCGCCGGCGGCGGTAAAAACCTGGGTGGCCTGCTCAGCAGGGATTTTGCGAAAAGGGGCGCTAAACTCGCTATTCACTACAATAGTGAGGCTTCGAGAGCAGCAAGTGAGCAGACGCTGGCCGATGTAAAGGCACTGGGCGCAGATGCATTCTTATTTCCCGGCGACCTGACTGATGTAAAAAACATAAGCCGCTTATTCGATGAGACGATCGAACGTTTCGGGGGAGTTGATATTGCTATCAATACCGTGGGGAAAGTTTTGAAAAAACCATTCGTCGACACTACGGAAGCTGAATATGACAGCATGAGCGATATTAATGCTAAGGTAGCTTATTTCTTTATCCAGGAAGCCGGCAAAAAGCTGAACGATAACGGCAAAATCTGCACCATTGTCACCTCGCTGCTTGCTGCCTATACCGGCTTGTATTCTACCTATGAAGGACTCAAAGCGCCGGTAGAACATTTTACCCGTGCAGCCTCTAAGGAATTTGGCAGCAGGGGGATTTCGATAACTGCAGTAGCGCCCGGACCTATGGATACTCCTTTTTTCTATGGACAGGAGGCTCCGGAAGCCGTTGCTTATCATAAATCGGCCGCGGCCCTTGGCGGACTGACGGATATTAAAGATATCGCACCGCTGATCACTTTCCTGGTTTCTGAAGGCTGGTGGATCACGGGACAAACCATTTTTGCCAACGGTGGTTATACCACGCGTTAAGTATCAACGCAAACGCCTGTCCTGAGGCAAGGCCGGTAAGGGCGGGCGTTCTTTACGCTATTTCAAAAATATGATCATTAAAATTATTAATGCACTATTGATGCTGTTCGCAGCTGCTATGGGACTTAAACAAGGTTATGCCATGATGGCGGCTAAGCCGGATATGCTGATCCTGTTCGGCAAATGGGGTTTCGGCAAAACGGCGATCCTGGTGAATGGGCTGTTTACCTTCACTGCTGCTCTGTTATTGCTTTTCCCAAAAACATTTATCTGGGGCAATTTTATTATGGCTGCCGGTATCCTGCTGATCATCTGTTTTCATCTCCAGGACCGCGACATGAAAGGCGTAGCCATCGAATTGCCATTCTTATTGCTGAACCTGGTAATCCTTTATTTACAGCACCCGCTCAACAGCGGGAAGTAATATGCTTTTGCACCATCGCTGATTCCCATGTCGCTTTAATCGCGGGCGACCTATATCGGACTGTGCTCCTGCACGGCTTCCATCAATAATAAACAATAAAACACAAAATCAATGAACTATACAAACATTACAGACCCGGAAGTTCAGGCTGCGATTCAAGCCTGGCAGGAGGGTGATCCGGAAGCATTTTTAAGCTATTTCAGCCCAAATGCACTCATGACGGACGATGGCAATATCAGGAGCTTACCCGCCTTCGTGAAAGAAGCCTGTGGTAATGAGCTTTTTTTAAGCCTCGATAAGGTAGAAGATGAAGGCCGCTCTGTCTTCGGCAATTTTAAGGCCGGTCACTGGGGTACCTTTCGCGTCTACTTCAAATTTCATAAAAATCCTACGGGTAAATTTGACCGCCTGGATATCGGCCAGGCTAAATATTAATCATTAATTACAGCTATGTTGAAAAAAATATTATTACTTGCGGCCACGACATTGGTCTTCAGCGCAAACCTGCAGGCTCAGCAGCAGGTCTATATTGATATACTCGGCGGTCACAAAGGACTAACCTCCGAATTTTTCTTCCTCGAGCCCATCGTGAAAGACGGTCGCTGGACGGTGATCTCCCGTAGCGAGCTCCATTTGCCGGAATATAAGAGCGAGCACCCGGAATTTGTCAACTATAACATTTTTGCTTACAATTTTAAAAACCATTTCGGTATCACGGCAGGTACCTATGCTGCTTCGCATTACCGCTTCAGTACGCGGTTAGGACTGCAATACCTCAGGGAGAATGAAGAATGGCTGGTGTATGCTAACCTGTCTACAGCGGTAACCCGCGACCCGGATGCGCAATTGCTGGTGGTACTCGGTTACCTGCCCGAACTCAATGAAAGATGGCGATTAGTCACCCGGGCCGAGCTGCGCACCGCTGTGAATTATGAAAGCGGGCACCAGTTCAGCATACAACAAGTGAAAGTGGGCGCCCAGTACCGGGAAAAAATCGGCTTTGGCCTGGGTGCAGAAATTGAGCAGCACGGGCACGGAGCACATTTCAGCAGCCATGTCAACCTGGGGCCATTCGTACGGGTAAATTTTTAAACACATTCAATCTGATACTATGAAAATGACTTATAATAAATTGTCCGGGCAGAGCGCCGAACGGATCAACGCGATCAGTGATGCCGTTTTCGGTGTTGCGATGACTTTACTTGTACTGGAAATAAAGGTACCGGAGCTGGAGCATCACGGGGAACAGGAGCTGATCACAGCCTTCCTGGCACTGATGCCTAAGTTCCTGGTTTATTTTCTCAGTTTTATGACGGCAGGTATTTTCTGGGCCGGCCAGGCAGCGCAGTTCCGCCATATCGAAAAAAGCGACCGCAATATGACCTGGATTAATCTCCTGTTCCTGTTATTCGTGTCCACTTTGCCTTTTTCCACGGCCTTCCTGGGCGATCATATCGGCTTTAAGTTTTCTATCTTTTTATATTGGCTCAATATATTCCTGATGGGAATGGGTTTATACATTAACTGGCTTTATGCTAATAAAAAAGGCTTTATCAATGAGGAAACGAAAGCAGCCGTGTATGGCCCGATCAGGAAACGCATCCTTGTGGCGCAAAGCCTCTACTTTTGCGGCGCACTGCTTTGTTTTATCAGCCCTTACCTGAGCATTGGCGTGATTATCGCGATACAGCTGAACTATGCTTTTGCTTTCTTTTCCGGGGGCAAGCGCGAATCCCGCTAAAACGCTTTGATGTCGATCTCTTGCGGTGGGAGCTTCCCCAAAAGATAACGAATTAAGCTCCTGATAAAAGCGTAAGGCATAACAGCTTTTTTGTTGTTTTTAATTAGGTGATCCCCCTTAAGGGGGATTTTTTTGCAGGTGTGGTGGCAGCATTGACCGTTAAGACCGTGATGCCGCTTTAGAAGCAATACCGCCAGGCTACCGTTAAAAGAAGATTTTACACCGCCGGTTCGATGTGGATCAGCACATTGCCGATTTCTGGTAGCTGCTCCATCAATGTATCTTTAAGTTTGTGCGCAATCTCATGTCCCTCCGCCACGCTAAGCGTCCCGTTGACTACCGCATGCAAGTCTATGTGAAACTTCATGCCTACTTTACGTACGTAGCACTTTTCCGTCGCCACTATGCCACTTACTGTTTTTGCAACATCCCTGATCTGCTTCACCAGTTCAGGATATACATTTTCGTCCATAATCTCTCCTAATGCAGGTCGGAAGATCTTATAGCAGTTGTATAAAATAAAGCCGGATGCAAACAATGCGGCAAAATCATCTGCGTTCTCATACCCTTTGCCCAGGAGTAGGGCAATACTGATACCGGCAAAAGCGGCTATGGATGTAATCGCGTCACTGCGATGATGCCAGGCATCTGCTTTGAGGGAAGAACTATTGGTTTCTTTGCTTCTCCTGATCACTACCCGGTACGATATCTCTTTCCAGATAATGATGGCGCCCAATACGTACAAGGTCCAGGATTCAGGCAGGTCATGCGGCGTGTTTATATTCTGCAGGCTTTGGTAAGCAATAATAGTGGCAGAGACGATGAGAAAGCCCACCACCAGGAAGGTGACCAATGGCTCTACTTTTCCATGGCCGTAGGGGTGGTTGTCATCAGCCGGGCGTTTGGCATATTTCAATCCGAATAAAACCAAAAATGAAGCAAAAATGTCCGCTGTCGATTCTATGGCATCGGCAATCAGCGCATAAGAATTGCCGAAGAAACCTGCGAGCCATTTCAGCAGGGCCAATGTGCTGTTGCCAGCGATACTAAAATAGGTGGCCTTGACCGCTTTGTCTTCAGTTGCACTCATGAGATGAAAATGTATAGGCTTTGCCCGGAATTAAAAAACCGGCTAAAGTTACGAATTCATAGCGCTACAAACTTAAAAAACAGGCGAAATAAATTTTGAGCTAAGGCGGAATAATTGGGTGACCTTATAGCATAAAACAATCAGAGGAACAGGAATCCATTTATTGGCCCGGATTACATTTGCCGTAAAAAATATAACAAAAAATGATTGTCTGAGAATTGTCAAAAAAGACGATACAGATCGCTTATGCCCTATTTTGAACCCCTGAAGAGGCTGATTCTGGCTAAATTTGCTTGCTTAAATTACCTTTCATATAATGGGCTTAGTGTACAGGATACATTTTGATACTAAAAAAACTGCGTTGGGCATATTGGCTGCGGGTCTGTTGTCTGCCGGGGCAACGGAAAGCCGGGCGCAGGTCAGTAAAGATACCGACACCTCCAACACCGCATTGGAAGAGTTTGTGGTGACGGCACAATACCAAGCCCAGAGCTTGCGAAAATCGGTGTACAAAATGAACGTCATTGACCAGAAACGGATACAGGCGAAAGCAGTCACTAATGCCCAGCAGATTCTGAGCGGGGAATTGGGCATTCGCTTTAATAATGATATGACATTGGGTACGGCAGATATTTCGCTGATGGGAATGAGCGGCCGGAATATTAAAATCCTGATGGACGGTGTACCTTTACTGGACCGTGGAGATGTGAGAGAAAGCCTTAACCAGATCAACGTTGCGCAGATAGAGCGGATCGAGATCGTTGAAGGGCCCATGTCGATCATGTACGGATCAGACGCGCTTGCCGGCATCATCAATATCATTACAAAAAAACCGGCATCGGAAACGATCCAGATCAATGCGCAAATAGGAGAAGAGACTGCCGGTAAAGAGTATGACCTGGGTACGGGAAAAGGATTACATACACAACAATTGAGTGGCAGCTGGGATAACGGCAAGCTGAGCCTGCAGGCGAGTGTGCTGCATTATGACTTCGGAGGTTGGGGTGGAGATGCTTACAACAGAGCACATGAATGGAAACCCAAAGAGCAGTTGCTGCCCTCGCTGAGACTGGGTTACCGGGGTAAAAACTGGGATATCCTTTATCGCAATGATTATCTTTTAGAGACCATCACCACAAAAAGTAAAATCAATACGGACATTTACCGGGCGACCAACCAGTTCTTTACGACCAACAGGATAGCCCAGCAAATGCAGTACAATCACAAATGGAACAACAAATGGTTCCTCAATAGCAGTTTGGCCTACACCGATTATAAACGTTATACCAAGACAGATATGATCGATTATAACAGCCGTACCATTACGCCTACAACCGGTGAAGGAGAACAAGATACCGCTAGTTTTAATTCGGTAAACTTCAGGGCTTCCCTGTTGTATGTCGCCCATAAAAAAATAAGCATTCAACCCGGGGTGGAATACAGCTTCGACAATGCTTACGGAGCAAGGATTCAAGGCAGGCCTCAGATCACGAACATTGCCGGTTTTATAACGGCTGAATATAAACCTACCGAGAAGTTGAATATCCGGCCCGGGATAAGAGTAAACAAAAACTCTATATATGACGCTCCTCCGGTTATTCCTTCCATAAATACAATTTACAGGTTCAACGACAATTTCTCTTTACGTGCTTCTTACGCGCAAGGTTTCCGGGCGCCTGCATTAAGAGAGCTTTATTTTGAGTTCAGGGATGCCAATCATAATATTATTGGTAACCAGAACCTGGATGCCGAGCACTCTAAGAGCGTTAATGTATCGTTCGCCTACCGCAAACCGTTACAGGAGAACCGGATGTACTCAACGGAGTTGGGTTATTTCTACAACAACTTCAACAACCTGATCGATATGGCGGTAAGTGCTACTAATCCTCAGGAGTACACTATGGTAAATATAGATAACTATAAAACTACCGGCTTTTCTTTAAGCAACAAATTTGTAACGCCCAAAGTCGAATGGCGCCTGGGCGGTCTTTTGTTAGGCCAGTTCAATCGCTTATCCCAGGAGGAAACATTTAAAAATGAAGTGAGCTATTTCAACTGGGCCGCGGAGTTTAATGTTGAAATGATGTACCACATCCTCGCAACCAAAACGCGCCTCAATATATTTTATAAATATACAGGACCGAGAAGTAATTACTACTTAAACAGCGGCGGGGCTCTGGAATTAGGAAAAATAGCGGGTTTTAATATTGCAGATGTAAATGTGCAACAGCAGGTTGTTCCGAGTCTTAAATTAACATTAGGGGTGAGAAACCTGTTGAATATTAACCGGGTTAACAATACTTCCGTTATCGTTTCTGCGCATGGTAGTAGCGCCCGTGATTTGCCCATAAGTTATGGACGGTCTTACTTCGCAACACTAAGTTACAATTTCAATAATCAATTAAAATAATTCGGCATGAAGCAATGGCTCATCCTAACCGGCGCATTAAGCCTGATGCTGGCTTGTAATAAAAGTACTATCGAGCATGTCGATGTGCCTAAATCTACCGGGAATACGATACAGGTAAATGGCCTGGTCAGCAACGAACCGGGTGCTTCTGCCGGGAATATGGTATTTATTGATTTCAGTAAAGAGCTTCAAACACCCTTAGTAAGGGCAAGCTGGGACCTTGCATTTTACTGCGGTAATCAAAACCGCGTAATGATCAATAATACAACTGCTGCAATGGCAATAGTGCTGGATAAAACGGATCTCAGTGAAGTGAGCGCTGCCGATGTGAGCGGGCAAACCTTCGAGGTAGACATCACAGATCCCAATCCGGCAACCTTCCTTAAAGTTGAC
>CAXYKQ010000153.1:0-4911 GCA_964277835.1 uncultured Edaphocola sp.
GACATATTGCCGTTACCTACTTTTTCTATCTTTACCACTTCTTTGCCCAGCGCGCGTATCCTTTTTTTGAGCGCCAGCAGCTCATCATTTACTGAAGTAAAATCCATCATTTTATTGAAAAAAATTAAGATGAAAATGCTTTATAAATTTACTTTTATCTGCTTTAATTGCTGGAATAAATCCTGCCCGAAATGTTCTAATGAAGGATCCCTTGCACCCATGAGTAACAGCACACAATCGTCTGTAAAATGATTGTTCATTTGTGTCAGTAAGACCCTGCGGTCTTGTACGAAATAAGCGCTTATCCCTAATGCAACCAGGTCATTGATGATATCATTAGCGGAGATATCTTTTGTGGTGGTACCGCCGGCATAATAGATCTCGCTCATCCATATTTCGTCTCCCGGTCTTAAGCTCTTCGCGATTTCTTCTACCAGCTCTGCACGTATAAAACGGGTGGGCGCATAACCATGCGGCTGAAACCAGGCGATCAATTTATTGGCAACCGGTTTGCAGGCATTGATACTGGCCGCGATCTTGGCAGGATTGTGGGCATAATCATCGATCACCGTAATGCCCCCTACTTTACCTAACAACTGGTGCCTGCGGTAAATGCCCGGGTAGGAAGCCAGCGCTTTTGCACAGTCTTCCAGTTTAATGTCCAGCAATTGTGCTACGGCGATACAGGCTAAAGCATTTTCCATGTTATGCGCACCGATCGTTGGTATCGTGAAAGGTACACCTGCTACTTTAAAATAAATATTAAAACCCTCCTGGTTGAAATCGGTACCTGCAATAGCGCTGCCATTACCGAAATCTTTTTGCGGCGTTACGCTAAATGCCTGTGCCAGCGGATGTGATCGGTTGACCATAAAATGTTCCTGGGTATTACTTTTGAACGTGTTAAAAATTACGTCCAGTTCTGAAAGTTCTTTGTGGTCTTTATCAATATTGAGCAAAATGCCGATAGCCGGTTTATAGTTGACGAGGGAACCATCGCTCTCATCCGCTTCGATGATCAGCCAGTCGCTTTTACCCACATGACAGTTGCCGATTTTTCCCTGTCGGATTAGGCTCACAATACCGGCCCCGGTAATCAGTGAAGCATCTACGCCACAATTGCTTAACAAGTGAAAAAGCATGGCCGCGGTCGTGCTTTTGCCACTGGTACCGGCAACCGCGATGGTTTTCTTTTCCGCACAGATCTGGGCTAAAAGCTGCGAGCGCGTGATAATAGGGATATTCAGCGCCCGGGCTTTGGCCACTTCTACGTTAGTAGGCTCAATTGCTGTGCTTACTACAAGCACCTCGTCGGTTTCAGAGAGGTGCGCTTCTTTTTGATCATAGCAAGTAATGCCTGCTGCGGTCAGCTGCCGGCGGGTAGGCTCATTTTCATCTGTATTAAACAAGCGGTCGCTGCCGGAAACCTGCTTCCCGGAGCCGCTTAAATATTGCGCGATAGCGCTCATGCCCGCCCCGGCAACGCCGGCAAAAAAGAATTTATGTTGCTGTAAAACCTGTGGTATCATTTCAGAATTTGTTTTACAAAAGTATCAAATTCCATTCTTTTAAAATTGCTTTACTTTTGTGGCAAAGCAGCGATTATGACAGATGAGCATTTTATGAAGCAAGCCCTGGTACAGGCCAGAAGAGCCCTCGAAGAAGGGGAGATCCCTATCGGCGCTGTTGTGGTGATGAACGAAAGGATTGTAAGCCGGGGATATAACCAGACCGAAATGCTGAATGACTGTACGGCCCATGCCGAAATGATCGCGCTGACGGCGGCTTTTAATGAACTAGGGGCCAAATACCTGCCCGATGCTACTTTATATGTGACTATAGAGCCCTGCCTGATGTGCTGCGGTGCACTTTATTGGTCCAAGATCGGGAGAGTAGTTTTTGGTGGTACGGATGAAAAAAACGGCTACAAGCATGTAGTCGGGGAGCAATACGGTTTCCACCCCAAAACAAAAATCAGCCACGGCATTCTTGCGGATGAATGCACGCAGCTGATGAAAGATTTCTTTAAATCAAGAAGAGGCTGATCAGGACAAAGCCTCAATCAATTGCTCCATATTCAGTGTTGATTGGCTCCCTTCAGTCATGTTCTTTAAGGTAACAACACCCTTCTCCAGTTCATCAGAACCGATAATGGCCACGAAAGGAACATTGCGCTTATTGGCATACTTCATTTGCTTGTCAAACTTAGCTTTTTCAGCATAAAGGTCAGACGGGATACCCGCATCTCTTAAAGCGCTTAAATAGTGCAAAGCCTGGGTGGTAGCCGCTTCATCCATCAGGAGGAATAAAACCTTTGTGCCGGATGCCAGTTGTTCCGGGAAAAGGTCCAATTCTTCTATAACGTCGTAAATGCGGTCAATGCCAAAAGAAACCCCAACACCGGAAAGGCCTTTGAGGCCAAACAAACCGGTAAGGTCATCATAGCGACCGCCGCCGCCGATGCTGCCCATCTTTACGGCTGAAGTACCTACTTCTACAATAACACCGGTATAATAATTTAAACCGCGCGCTAAAGTAAAATCTACCACTAGTTCACTTTTCCATTCCGCTTTCTTCAGGATAGAAAAATAATGAATCGTATCTCTTAATTCTTTAATGCCTTGCTGTGCGGTGGCACTGCTTTCCAGCAGGCTTTCCATTGCGGCCAGGCGTGCTTCATTATTGCCGCTGATGTTCAGGTATTGATGCACAAAAGTAATCGTCGTTTCATCCAGCCCTCGTTCATTTAATTCTTTGGCCACACCTTCCCAACCTATTTTGTCGAGCTTGTCGATGGCTACGGTGATGTCAGTCAGTTTGTCGGAATGCCCGGCAACTTCTGCAAGCCCGGCCAAAACTTTCCGGCTGTTGATCTTTACACTGATGCCCGGTACTTTTAACAGGTGAAAAGCCTGGTGGTATATCGCCAGCAATTCGGCCTCATTGATGAGGGAATTACTCCCCACCACATCGGCATCACATTGCCAGAACTCCCGGTAGCGGCCCCGCTGCGGGCGATCGGCACGCCATACCGGCTGCATCTGGTAGCGCTTGAAGGGGAAAGCCAGGTCATTCTGGTGCATCACCACGTAACGGGCAAAAGGAATGGTTAAGTCATAACGCAAAGCTCTTTCCGTAAGCGCCGGTGAGCTATAGGGTTTTTCTAAAACTTTATTCCATTCTTCATTAAGTTTGTCTTTGTCCTTTTTTTCATGCAGGCCATTATTCAATACTTTAAAGATCAAACGGTCTCCCTCCTCTCCGTATTTACCCATCAGGGTTTGCAGATTTTCCATAGAAGGAGTTTCCAGCGGCTGGTAACCATACAATTCAAATACGTTTTTGATCGTATTTAAAATATACTGGCGTTTACGCACATCGCCGGGAGAAAAGTCTCTGGTACCTTGCGGTATTGAAGGTTTCATAAATAATAATATTGAAAAATGTGAGGCAAATTTAATTAAAAGCATCCAATGCAACAGGTACCTGCTAAAATTTTAGCAGCGCCAATGAGCGGAGATGCTTATATTGCGGCTATTATTTCTTGATTATATTTGTAGACTACAAAAAAATTTTGATATGCAGATTGCTCAGTTTGTCAACAGGTTTAATGAACCGCAAACTTTAT
Source organism: uncultured Edaphocola sp. (assembly GCA_964277835.1). Classification (GTDB taxonomy): domain Bacteria; phylum Bacteroidota; class Bacteroidia; order Chitinophagales; family Chitinophagaceae; genus Edaphocola. The sequence continues at coordinate 3,629 of CAXYKQ010000153.1, forward strand.
TAATGGCGAAGTTAGGCCGGGAACTCGCAGCGCAGGGTGTTGATATCATCAGCCTGAGCCTGGGAGAACCGGACTTTGACACGCCGGAGCATATCAAAGAGGCCGCGAAACGCGCGCTGGACGCAGGGTACACCAAATATACACCGGTTGCCGGGATTATGGACCTCAGGAAAGCCATCTGTACCAAACTGAAGCGGGACAACGGCCTGGACTATAAACCGGAAAATATCCTGGTGTCTACCGGTGCCAAGCAATCCCTCGCTAATGCCGTACTGGCAACGATCAACCCCGGCGATGAGGCCATTATCCCTACTCCATTCTGGGTAACCTATGCCGCGCAGGTAGAACTGGCGCAGGGTGTGGTCAAATACATTCCCTGTAGTATTGAAGATCATTTTAAAATGACGGCGGAAAAACTCGAAGCCGCCATTACCGATAAGTCAAGATTACTGATGTTCTCCTCACCCTGCAATCCATCAGGAGCGGTTTACAGCAAAGCAGAGCTGGAGGCCATAGCGAAGGTGATCGAAAAACACCCGCAGATAACCGTGATCAGCGACGAGATCTATGAGCTGATCAATTATGTGGGTAAGCATGAAAGTATTGCACAGTTTGAGTCGATCAAAGACCAGGTGATCGTAGTGAACGGTTTCGCTAAAGGCTATGCCATGACCGGTTGGAGATTGGGCTATATTGCCGCACCGGAAATTATGGTGAAAGCCTGTGAAAAAATCCAGGGCCAGTTTACTTCAGGTACTAATTCCATAGCACAACATGCTGCCGTAGCGGCATTACTGGAAGATCAGGCGCCCTCAAAAGCAATGACAGAAGCCTTTAAAGAAAGAAGAGCTTATTTTATTGACGCCTTGTCAAATATTGAAGGGTTTAAAGTAGTAGCCCCTGAAGGCGCTTTCTATGCCTTCCCGGATATTTCTTATTACTTCGGGAAGAAAGATGCCAATGGGCAAGTCATTACAAATGCAGATGATTTCGCCATCTTCTTATTGAATACGGGGCATGTCAGCGGGGTAAGCGGTGCGGCTTTTGGCAGCGATAACTGCATCCGTTTCTCTTACGCGGCGTCTATGGCCCAATTGCAGGAGGCGGTTAAACGCATTAAATCGGCGGTGAGCAAGCTTTCCTAAAAGAAGTTTAGGGTTACCCCGAATAATATAATAAAGTCAGAACGATGAGTTGTTCTGGCTTTTGATTATTTATAGAGTTAGAGATGATTGTCTTTCCAGTCCTTGCTGGTCTGCAAAGCCCATCAGCAGCATTGCAGT
>CAXYKQ010000154.1:0-2584 GCA_964277835.1 uncultured Edaphocola sp.
TAAAGGTATCGCCATTTATCTGCTGGCAAAAGCCTTACCCGATGCACGGGAGATACAGGAATATTATAATAGAACTTTAGCCAGGTAGCCATTTTCCCCCGGTATATTAACAGGCTCTGAAAGAAAAAGGTGCTTACTGTCGCGGTAAGCACCTTTTTACAAGCTTATTGTCAGTTACAGGCTGATCTCTTCAATTCTGAATTCCAGTTTACCGGCCGGCACATTGATCTCTGCAATGTCGCCAACCGCTTTGCCTAACAGGCCTTTACCAATTGGCGAGGTTACAGAAATTTTTCCTGCTTTCAGGTCTGCCTCTTTTTCAGAAACCAGGTGATATTCTACAACTTTTTTAGTTTTCAGATTGGTAATCTTTACCTTGCTCAATACCGATACTTTGCTCAGGTCAAGATCTTTTGTGTCTATTACGCGTGCATTTGCGATGATGCTTTCCAACTGTGCTATTTTCGCCTCATGGAGGCCTTGAGCCTCTTTGGCCGCATCATATTCTGCATTCTCCTTCAAATCGCCTTTTTCTCTTGCTTCTGCAATCGCTTGTGCCACCTCTGCTCTACCGCTGGTCTTCAAAATTGTTAACTCCTCGCGCATTTGTTCCAAGCTTTCTTTTGTTACATAGTTTACAGTTGACATAACAAATCCGGTTTAAATTTTACATAAAAATAAAACACACAATATGCCCAGTTAGTCGGACATATCGCGTGCATCCATATAACACAAAAATAAGGAAAATTATTAAAGATTTAAAATGTATTGCTTAATCTTCTGTTTTAGGATAGAGCTCATTTTATAAACAGCTTCATGGCTGTAACCGCCGATGTGGGAGGTGCCTATAAAGTGTGGGTGCGCCAGTAACTGACGCGACTCCTCCTGCATTTTCGCGCTCATTTTATGAATCGGTTCCTGCTCCCAGACATCCAGCGCTGCGCCCCTTATCTTGCCCGTTTTCAAACCCTCTGCAACGGCAGACTGTGCGACCACTTTGCCCCGGGATAGGTTCAGCAATACAAACGGTCGCTGCATTTTTTCCAGGAAATTCAGGTCGAAATAATGATGGGTAAACGGATTGTAAGGCACATGGAAACTGATCATATCAGCTGCTGATTGGATCGCTGCCAGTTCCTCCACCTGGATGATATTTTCAGATTTGATTTCTTTTGGTTCAATATCATACGCCAGTACCTTCATGCCCAGGAGACTTAGCTTTTCTGCAAACCTATAGCCATTATGACCAAGCCCTATAATACCTGCGGTTTTCCCTTCTATTTCATTACCCCTGTTTTCATCTCTTAACCAAATGCCTTCTTTGATCTCCGTATTTGATTTAAAGATATTATGTTGCAGGCTTAGATACATACCCAATGCCTGCTCGGCAACTGCATTGGCATTGCCATCAGGGCTACTACAGCAAAAAATATTTTTTTGCTGCGCATACACCAGGTCGATCAATTCCATACCGCTGCCCATCCTGCCGATCCATTTCAAACGGGTGCAGGCATCCAGCATCTCCCGGTCAAATGTAATTTTAGTACTGGTGATAATGCCTTCATACCGGGAGGCTTCGGCCAGCAATGCCTGCCGGCTGAGCTTAGATTGATAATTGATGGAATAACCCTGCTGTTCCAGGAAGTCGCCTAAAACCGGGTCGATCTGGGTGACCGTAAGTACTTGTTTATGCATGGACGAAATAGGTATTATATAATTTAACGAAGTCCGCAACAGATAATTGTTCCGCTCTTAAATTAAATATTTCATGAACCAGTTGATCGGCCTGCAGCATCGGTTTTAAAGCATTGCGCAGCGTTTTTCGTCTTTGGCCAAATGCCGTTTTAACCACCATTAAGAAGCGCTTAGGCTGATCTATCTGGTAAGGATTCTGTGCATTAATCAAACGGATGACACCTGATTTTACTTTCGGGGGTGGGGTAAAGCAATTTTCATGAACATCAAAGAGATACTCTACTTTGAAAAAGGCCTGTATCAATACACTCAGGATGCCGTAAGTTTTATTGCCTTCCTTCGAGGCGACCCGCTGCGCCACCTCTTTTTGGAACATGCCAATTACTTCCTCTACTTGTGTTTCCCACTCTAACACTTTAAACAGGATTTGTGTAGAGATATTATAAGGAAAATTTCCGATTATGGAGAATTTACCCTCGAATGGGACAACTGCTTTCAGGAAATCGATATGTATGATCTTGTCTTTGATCTCCGGGTAGGTTTTAATGAGGTAATTGACTTTCTCCTCATCATATTCGATCGCTTTAAAATCGATCGTTTCTTTTTTTAATAGGTACTTGGTCAATGCGCCTGCCCCGGGACCTACTTCCAATAATTGTAAGCCTTCCGCTATTGTTAATTGGCTGACGATCTTCTGGCACATCTGTTCGTCATGAAGGAAATGCTGGCCCAGGCTTTTTTTGAGTGTATACATATCAATAAAATAATTTGAGAACAGCTGCTCGGTGCTGTTCTTGTATTTTGCGCAAAGGTAGAATATTGCATGAGAAAGGGAGGATAAAAATTTTGGTCTGAAAGTAAGCGCCTGTTTTAATATCCCTAAAAAAAG
>CAXYKQ010000155.1:0-3622 GCA_964277835.1 uncultured Edaphocola sp.
CAACAAGGAATAAAGTTGATCTAAACCTTGCGATACACCTATTTCCGGTCGGTGCCACTGCTGACAACCAATAATGTTGAGTTGTTTGCCCGGCAAATACAGAAAGCGTTTACGGCTCTGCCTGGTAATCTGAACGACCATAACTAAAAATGATCCTGCCTTTACGGTTCAATCCGCGCGGCACCCGGCGTGTAAGTTTACTGCCTTCATCGTAACTAGCTGTGCTACTTAACCTATTTAGTTAAAAACAAGATTGCTGCCCTCAGGGGAAATCCGGTAATGCGAATCTTCCCGCGATACGCTTCCCCCTTAGGTTGTAGCCTGTGCAGGAACTGAGTCACTGCATCCCGGATTATTGCCGGCATTTTACACCCATCTTAAGCATAATCAAGCTGCCGATCTACATTCATATAACTGATAAAAAAGCGCGATAGTCATCCCAATGACTTGTCTTTCCTTCCAGTAAATCAGGGCAACTGAGACAAATTTAAAATTATTGAATTTAAAAAAAGAGATAAGTTATTAACTTATCGCCTTCTCTTAATCCAACGAACTACCATAAACACCGCCTGTGAGTTGATAAAGCAAAACATTTAATATTAGAAATAAAACTATTTGATTGGTTCAGGTTTTTTGCTACTTTTGCGCACGTTCTAAAAAGAAAACAATTATTTAACATTAAAAAAATAAGAAGTTAACATGAAAAAAGTATCAATTTTTGCATTAATCGCTTTGGGTGGTTTGTCTCTGGGTATGAGCTCTTGTTCTAAGGAAGATCCTGCTATGCCTTTAGAGATCAACGCAGCGCAAACGGCAACCATCAACGGTAAGATCCTGATCAATACAGATGAAGATACTGTAGCGCCGAAATGGGCCGCACCGGGTAATGTGCAAGTTATCGCTACTGTTCCCTATGCGGAATTAAATTCAAGCGCAAGCGGTACTTACACAATCAAGGATGTTACCTTCAATGCGGCTACCGGCGAATTCTCTATCGTTGCCCCGGTGAGCGCTAACGGATCTGCGATCACGGTTAAATTTGCTGATTTCAAAGGCCAGGTGATCGTACCTGCAGTGGTTGACGGCGAGGCTACAACCAAAACAATCAATGTGATCTGGAACAGCAAAACTGCGGTGAGCAATACCTTAGTACCCGGTGAAGTTTACAACTTACCTACCTGGGAATTAAACGGCGCAGGTGACTACACGATCGACAGCTCTGTAGGCGACGATATCTAATCGCTGCTTTTTTAAAGATCCAAAAATTGTTTTAAACTTTATTCATAAGTATTAAATGAAAAAATTAGCTATTTTATCCATCGGTGCAGTTTTAGCTACGAGTACAGTAGCGCTTGCTCAGAATGATTTTGTCAGAAGAGCAGGCACGGAAAATAAAGCCGGCCAGACCCTTATACCCGAAGCGAAAGATTTTGCGATCGGTGTTGACGCTTCCCCTATGTTGCGCTATTTAGGCAACATCTTTAACAGTTCCGGTAACAATGCCCCTGAATTCAGCGGTTTCCAGGGTGCTCTTTACGGTAAGTATTTCCTGACCGATAAAAGCGCGGTAAGGGTTAGGCTGAACATGAACCTGAGAAACGGGCAAGAGTCTGAAACGGTTCAGGATGACCAACGTGTTGCCGCTAACCCTTTAGATGTAAATGCATCTACTGTAGATTACAGGACAACTAAATCGTCAACTTTTGACCTGAGATTAGGTTATGAAATGCGTCGCGGTTACGGCCGTTTACAGGGTTTCTGGGGCGGAGAAGTCTTGATCGGACGCCAAAGATCAAAAGTTGATTATGATTACGGCAATGCGATGACCGCCTTAAACCAGAGCCCGAGCGCAGCCTGGGGTTCCGGCAGTGTTCGCCCGGTAGCTGAAGTTTCCGGTACTAACATCCGTTTTGGATTAGGTGGCTTTGCCGGTGTGGAATACTATTTCGCACCTAAGATCGCTATTGGTGGTGAATTAGGCCTGGCCTTCTACTCCAACGGTAATGTGAACTTCGGTGAAGGCACTACGGAAAGCTTTAACGCCGCTACCAATTCGGTACAAACGGCTACCAGCAGGTTAGGCCGATCCGCAGCAAGGGCTACGGGTTTGCAGACAATCACTACGGGAAACATCTTCCTGGCGTTCCACTTCTAATAATCAACAGGTTTTACCTGTATTACCGAAGGAGCTGTACCCCAACAGCTCCTTCATTTATTTACAAACGGTATAACAAATTATTGTGGCATTTTCAACATAGATAAATTAACTTTGCTGCCTATGAACACAGCAAAGAAGATAGTAGTTCCCCTACCCGACTCCAGCCTTAATAAGAAAGAACAGGTAGCCGGAATGTTTGACCGGATCGCAGGAAAATATGATTTTCTGAATCATCTACTATCGATGGGCATAGATAAAGGCTGGCGAAAGAAAGCGATACGTTCCCTGGCCCCTATTCAACCGAAAAAGGTGCTGGATGTGGCTACCGGTACGGGCGATTTCGCCATTGCCTGCCTGAAGTTAGACCCGGACCTGGTGACCGGTGTGGACATCTCGGAGGGGATGTTGGATGTCGGCAGAAAGAAAATGAAGGATAAGCAATTGACGGGTAAGATAAAATTGCAGTACGGCGATAGCGAAGACCTGCCTTTCGCAGATGATCATTTTGATGCCATTACCTGTGCCTATGGTGTGAGGAATTTCGAAAACCTGGAGGCCGGACTGACCCAGATGTGCCGCGTAATGCGCCCCGGTGGTCGCCTCGCCATTCTAGAATTCTCCCATCCGCAAAAGTTTCCCTTCCGGCAGTTATATAAATTCTATTTCAAAAATATCTTACCGGCTATAGGCAAAATGGTCTCCAAAGACGATACCGCTTACACCTACCTGCCGGCCAGCGTAGCGGCTTTCCCGGAAGGAAAAGAATTTGTGAAGATCCTGGAAAAGTGTGGCTTCAAAAACGCGCATGCCCGTCCGCTAACAATGGGCATCACGACTTTGTATACCGCGGAAAAGTAAGCGCGAATACGATTAAAAGCCTTATTTTCGTTCCTATCAAAGAAAACTTGAATCATTAATGAAGACCGGAAGTCAGTTTTACCTTAAATGGATCCCACTGTTACTACTCGTGCTCTCCCTAAGCAATACAGTATTTGCGCGGAGAGACGGCGTGATGAATATGGAAGACCATGATCAGAAGAGATACTATTTCGGACTTTCATTCGGGGTCAACACTTCTGCCTTTAAAATCCGGCCGAGTGAAGCCTTCACGGTGGACGATTCAATAAAGTCAATACAGCCCGGCTGGGGACCCGGTTTTCACATCGGGCTCATGGGCAGCTTAAGATTGTCTAATTTTATTGACCTGCGCTTTGTTCCCAAAATAGCTTTTGCCGAAAAAAGACTTACCGCTACGATGCGTAGTAATGCCGTAGAAGGCAATTCGATAGAGTCCATTTACACCCAACTGCCCCTGCAACTTAAATTCAAAAGTGACCGCCTGCAGAACTTCAGGTTCTATGGTTTGCTCGGGGGCCGGTTTGATTATGACCTGGCGTCTAATGCACGCTCCCGCAGGTCTAATGAACTGATACGGGTAAAACCAATTGATATTTCTGCCGAAAT
>CAXYKQ010000156.1:0-14577 GCA_964277835.1 uncultured Edaphocola sp.
CGTAGGAAGCAGCGGGCAGATGAGGATCCCTGGGCTGGTCAACCGGGCAATGATATTGGGCAGCATCAATAAGGTTTTGGGGATGCTCAATCCGTACGCCTAAGGCAAAGGGTTTGCTCTCGAGTAAAATATTGCTTCGGTCCAGCAGGTGAAAGATATCCCGCGCGGAATGTCCTGTAGCTAAGATCAGTGTATCGGTAGCCATACGTTGTTCACCGTTCAATTCAACTGCAGCAATACGATCTCCTTCCAGGATAATGTCAGTCAGCTTCGTATTGAACAGTACTTTGCCGCCACATTCCTCGATCGCTTCCCGCATAGCGGTAATAATATGAGGCAGTTTGTTGGTTCCTATGTGCGGGTGCGCTTCATACAAAATACGTTCAGTGGCCCCGAAGTAGTGGAACAATTGCAAACTTTTAAGAATACTGCCCCGTTTGTTAGAACGGGTATATAACTTACCATCACTATAGGTACCTGCACCACCTTCTCCGAAACAATAGTTGGATTCGGGATTGACGATCCCTTCTTTATTCATCGCGGCAAGGTCCCGGCGCCGGTTGCGCACATCCTTTCCTCTTTCAATAATAATAGGACAATAACCCAGTTCTATCAATTGCAATGCCGCGAAAAGGCCGGCTGGTCCTGCCCCGGCAATAAGGACTTCCCGGGCGCGGGCAACATTTTGCAATTTAGGTTCAAAAGCAAACGCATCTTCAAACACCTCGTTGATGAAGACATTTACCTGCATTTGCACCACAATATTCTTGCCCCGGGCGTCTAAAGATTTTCTCAGTACCTGGAAAGCATTGATCTGTTCTGCTTTTACGCCTAATCGCTGTGCGAGCTGCTGCTTTAAAATTTTATCATCCGCGGCATCCCGCGGCGAGATCCTGATCTCTGTTTTTTGTGGCATAGCGCAAAAATAACCAATTAGCTAAATTCCGAAATAGCTAATTTTGCCGCATGAGATCAAAAAAGGATTTAAGAATAGTTTTCCTGGGCACTCCCGACTTCGCCGTAGCTTCTCTACAAGCTTTGGTGGAAGCCGGTTACCAGGTAGTAGCCGTAGTTACCGCCCCGGACAAGCCTGCGGGCAGGGGCCGCCAGCTTAAAGCTTCCGCGGTTAAAGAATATGCCCTGAGCCAGAATTTACCCGTACTACAACCCGAAAAACTAAAAAATCCTGATTTCCTGGCCGAACTAAAAAGCTATAATGCCGACCTGCAAGTCGTCGTGGCTTTCAGAATGTTGCCCGTAGCCGTCTGGGACATGCCGCCTATGGGAACGGTAAATGTACATGGGTCGCTCCTGCCCTATTATCGTGGCGCAGCTCCGATTAACTGGGCGATCATAAACGGTGAAAAAGAAACCGGCGTCACGACCTTTAAATTGCAGCATGAGATTGACACCGGTGATATCCTGCTCCAGCATAAGGAAGCTATTCATGATGGGGACGATTTCGGGTCGATGTACCACAAGCTTATGAAGGCCGGCGCCGCATTATTATTAGATACCGTAGCCGGCCTACTGGAAGATCGGCTGAAAGCTGTTCCGCAGGCAGCCATCGATAAAGAGACGCATGCCCCTAAAATATTCAAAGAGAACTGCCAGATCGACTGGGAACAGGATATCTTAAGCATTCATAACCTGGTCCGCGGCCTGTCGCCTGTACCCACAGCTTTTACCAGCCTGGAAGAAAAGCAATTAAAAATATTCAGGTCATCGGTCAGCCGGGAAAATACCGGAACGACTCCGGGCACTTTCGATTCCGACGGCAGAACATATCTCCGTTTCGCTGCCAAAGACGGTTGGGTCTATGCTTTAGAATTGCAGTATGAGGGAAAAAAAAGAATGCCGGTGGAAGATTTTCTCAGGGGGTACCGGTTTTCCTCCCAAACATAATTTAAAAGCCTAAATTTGCGTTCTAGCAATATATAAACAATATATTTAAATTAACATACCTAAAATACATGCATAAGGCAAAACAGTTAGGCGCTTATATAGCTCTGTTGGCATTGGCGGCTTTTATTATCGCTACTGCGTCCTGCAGAAAACTATCCAATGCTTCCAGTAGCGGGAACCTGGCTTTCTCTGCAGACACCCTTTTATTTGATACGGTTTTTACAGCCAGAGGTACTTCCACGCGTTCGGTTAAGATCATTAACAAGGAAAAAAACCGGCTGAACATTTCTTCGATCAGGTTACAAAGAGGCGCAACTTCTCCCTACTTTATCAATGTAAATGGTGAAAGTGGTAAATCAGTGAGTAATATCCCTATTGAAGCCAACGACAGCCTTTATGTTTTTGCTTCCGTAAATATAACACCCGGCAATGTAAATGACCCTTTCATCGTGGAAGATCGACTTATTGCGACTGTTGGCGACCGGGAATTTATCCTCCCGATCCTCGGATATGGACAGGATGCGGTTTATATCACCGACAGCCTGCTGCAATCTCAAACCTGGACCCGGGACAAACCTTATGTTATCGTCAACAACGCTTATGTCGCAGAAGGGCAGACTTTAAATATCCATGCGGGCACGCGCGTATATGTACATGCCGACTCCCGGCTTTTTGTGCTAGGCAGCCTCAATATCAGCGGTACCCGTGCGGACAGCGTGGTTTTCCAGGGCGATCGTATCGACCGCCGGATCTATTTTGACGAGGACGATTTCCAGAATGGCGTAGGTGGCGAATGGGGCGGTATTTACATCGCGCAAACGAGCTATAACAACCACATCAATTATGCCCTGTTAAAAAATGCCGGCGCTACTACTTATATCGGTCAGAATGCAATTATTGACGCGGCATTACAGGTGGACCCGGATACACTCAACCAGGGTAACGGCAACTTCAAATTAGATATAAAGAACAGTATCATCCGTAATTCCGGCGGGTACGGCATTTTTGGCTACGGGGGTAGTATAAGGGCGGAAAACTGCCTGATTTTTGCCAGCGCTAAGGAAAATGTCGCCCTGGTGCGCGGCGGGTGGTATCAGTTTTACGGATGTACCATCGCCGGCTATGCTTCCAGGATCAGCACTGCAACGGAGAAATACTATGGCGTTGCCGCCATTAACTTCTTTAACCTCGGCAATAACCAGTTCGATGTAGCTGCGCTGGTTGCCGATTTTAAAAATTGTATCATTTACGGCAACGCGGCAGATGAATTTTTTGCCAACAAGCTGGATGCTGCGAGCGCCAGCATTAGCTTATCCAACTGCCTGATCAAACGCACTGACCCTATCGCGGAATGGGTACAGCAATCCAACAATATTTTTAACGAAAATCCGCTATTTTTAGAAACCAATCCGAATGATTTGCATGTTAATGATTATCATGTGGAGGAGACCTCACCTGCCAAAGGCAGGGGAATGCTGTTTCCGGGAATGTCTGGAGTAGACATTGAGGGAACAGCGCGCAGCAATCCGCCGACCATCGGGTGCTACCAGTAGCTTGTTTATTTTTTTAAGTGATAATGATGAAAAAACTCCTGTTTCCAATACTTATTGCCGGCGTCTCTCTAACCGCCACGGCACAAAATCCTAAAATAAAAGTTGGCACAACCGCTCCGGAACTGGTCTTCAATAACCCCGAGGGAAAAGAGCTCAGTTTGAGAAAGATCAATAGCAAGAAGTACCTGCTGGTCGATTTCTGGGCCAGTTGGTGCGGTCCCTGCCGCAGGGCAAATCCAGGCCTGGTTAAATTTTATAAGACCTATTCCCATAAAAAGTTCACTGGTGCAAAAAAGGGGTTTGACATTCTCAGCGTGTCCTTAGATAAGGAGAAAGAAGCCTGGGTGGCTGCTATACAGAAAGACAGCCTTTACTGGAGTAATCACATGAGCGACCTCAAAGGCTGGAATTCGGAGGCTGCTAAAGAATACGCGGTTCAGTACATTCCACAGGCATTTTTGCTGGATCCCGAGGGTAAAGTGATTGGCGCCTACCTTACCGCAGACCAGGCTATACCCGATATAGAAAAGCTGGTGGATAACAAAAAACGCAAAAAATTCCTTGGCATTTTCTAATTTTGGCAAAAACAGTCTGGCTTTGAATAAAATATTGATCATTACTGCGCCTTCCGGAGCAGGAAAATCGACCATAACAAAAAGATTATTACAGCAATTTCCAAAAATCAGGTTTTCTATCTCGGCTTGCACCCGTGCGCCAAGAGGAAAAGAACAAGACGGGGTTGATTATTATTTCATTTCGGTAGCCGATTTCCAAAAAAAGATCGACCATAATGAATTTGTAGAATGGGAAATGGTTTATGAAGGTAAATATTACGGCACCTTAAAATCTGAGCTGGAACGTATCTGGCAAAATGAGGAACTACCCCTGTTTGATATCGACGTGAAAGGAGCATTAAAGGTCAAGGAGCTTTATGGGGCGGCAGCCGTTTCCATATTCATTAAGGCGCCCAGCATTGACATTTTAAGAGCAAGACTGGAAGCCCGGAATACAGATACTGCAGAAGCTATAGAGGAAAGAATCAATAAAGCCAGCTTTGAAACCTCTTTTGCAGAACAGTTTGACCACATCGTGGTTAATGATGACCTCGAAGATGCAATGCGCAGGATAAACACGATCGTTCAGGAAGTATTTGCCGATGCCGGGGTCCTATGAAGCCCTGAAAGCCTATCGACCGGTTGAATTTTGCGATCCGCAATTGTGGCTCATCGCTCTACCCACCCGGAAACGGAAATCCGAAAGATAATTTAAAGCGCTTGCAGGGAACACTGCAAGCCATTTTTAATTTTTAGCAGCGAGAATATAAATACTGTTCTGCTCTTTTTGCAAGCGGTCAAAAACCGAAAATTCATCGGTGAGGATTTTTTCAAAATTCTCCTGCTGAACCTCATCTTCAAACATCATATTCATCACAACAGATGAGTTGTCTTTCAATACCTGCTTTACAGCATGTACAAAATTTTCGCTCAATATCGTTTCTGGAACTTTATCTTCATTAAATACATCCACACAGACCAGGTCGTATTGTTTTCCTGGTTTACTCTGGATAAATTCAAAAGCATCAGCCTGCGTGTATTTCCCATTCACATTCGGGAACAGGTCCATAACAGAAGAACAGGTTTCAAGGATCGGTTTGCTGATGTCGACAAAGTGCATCTGCCACTGTTTACCCGGAAATGTATTGTGCAACATCATGCCGACACTCCCGACACCTGCCCCGAGCACCAGTACATTTTCAGACCCGGACAATCGGGTGCTCATTTTACTAAATGCCATCTTAAAAGGGAAATAGTCGGTACCATCGGAGTACAACACACGACCATATTGAAGTTTGAATTGCCGTTTGTAGAGATACAGTTTGATGCTGCGTCGCTGATCCACTTTGACTTTCTTTAATCTTAGAGGTACAATTTCACTTAGCTGGCATAACAATTTACGGGACCCCAAAACACGTTTTCTCATTCAACTTAAATTACCGGAACAGGACAAAGGGCACAAAATTAAGCTTATATCGGCGCAGATAAACATAATAAAAACAAAAAAACCAGAAGTGGTAAACAATTTGCTTTCTTAAGCTGCATGTGAACTTTTTTCTCTAATTTGCTACCATAATCAGTCTTCATTTTTAGCATCCTGTGATAGTGTATAATAAGATAAGAAACAGCATAGCGATAGCCCTGATCGGTACAGGCGCACTTTATTTTATGGCTTGTGGTCTGGGCAATAATGTCGCCAGGGAAGGTAAACTGCATATCCCCACGAATGCGACATTCGAGCAGATCATTGATTCGATACAACCCCTGTTGAAAGATGCGGAAAGCTTCCGGGAATATGCACAAAGTAACGACCTTTCAAAACGTTTCTATTCCGGGCGCTACTCCATCAAAAAAGGCATGAACAATAAAGAGATCGTACAAATGATCCGGGAAGGGAAACAAGATGAGATCGCCATACGGATAGGTAACTATGCAAGCATTATAGAGCTCGCCGGCAAGCTGGGCAATATACTGGAAGCCGACTCCTCGGAAATCCTGGACGCTATTGTACAGGCCGATTTTACGAAAGACCTGGATACCGCGAAAAAACTCTATTTCTTTTTACCCAACACCTATAATTTCCACTGGAACACATCCGGTGAACTTTTTGTAGCAAAGATGTATAAAGAGTACCAGAAATTCTGGAACCAGGAGCGCCTTTCCCTGGCGCAGGCAGCCAACATGTCGCCCCTTGAAGTAACTACGCTGGCCTCTATAGTACAACTGGAATCGGCCAAGGCAGATGAGCAGGCCAGAGTAGCCGCGCTGTACCTGAACCGTTTAAAAATGGGCATGAAACTGGATGCCGACCCTACCATCGTGTTCATTAAAAAAATGCAGCAGGGGTTTACCCAAAAAGTGTCCAGGGTATATTACAAGGATCTGGCCATCGTATCACCTTACAATACTTATACCAACAAGGGCCTGCCCCCGGGACCTATCTGCATGCCCAATCCTTCTGCGATTGATGCCGTTTTGAAACCGGAAAAGCATGATTATATCTATTTTGTCGCCGATACGGCCAAACCCGGTTATCATCTTTTTGCCAGAACATTGAAAGAGCAAGAGCTGAATGCCGCTGCCTACAGGGCCTGGGCCAACAAAAACAATGTAAAGTAATTGTCTATTATGAAACAATACAGCAAAAGAGAATTCCTGAAAATAATGGGACTGGGCCTTGCATTCGCCCCGTTCATTTCCCTTTATTCCGCGTGCAGCAGCGAGGGAAAAACGGAAAATAAATCGAAAGAAGATATGCCTGCAGAAGGAGATAAAACTCCTGCAAAGTCGCAAAGTGATGAGCTGGATATCAGCAAGGCCAACCCGAATGATATCATTTTATTGAAGCGGACCGATGCAGAATTTGCCGGTTTAAATAAGGCCTTTAACGGGCGTATTAAAAAACTACCCCTCTACATTGCGCTCTGTAAAACGACCCTGGGCGTTCAATATGCCATAGCACATGCCAGGAAAGAAAAATTGCCGGTGGCCGTGAAAAGCGGCGGACATAGCTTCGAGGGCTTTTCCAGTAATGACGGCGGCCTGGTGATCAACCTGTCGCAGATGAAAGGTATCAGCTGGAAAGAGCAGGAACAAGTCAGCCTGCAACCGGGATGCCTGTTGCAGGAAGTACAGGATGCTGTTTTCGCCCGGAAAAGACTGATCCCGACCGGCAGCTGCGGTACTGTTGGGATCGCCGGCCTTACCCTGGGCGGGGGCTACGGTTTTTTTAGCCGCAAGTATGGGCTTACCTGTGATAACCTGATAGAGATTGAATTTGTAGATGGCAGAGGCCGGGTACAACAGGCTTCGGCCAACCAGGAGTTGTTCTGGGCACTACGGGGCGGCGGCAATGGCAACTTTGGCGTGGCGACAAACTTTGTTTTTAAAACCGAGGATATGCCTGCTATTTTTCATGCACATGTACTTAAATTCAGGCAACTGGACGTCGACCGGTTTACAGAAGCCCTTCAAACCTGGTTTTCGGTAAGCGAGCGGCTGAATGACGAAGACTTCTGTGCTTTCGTACTTAACGGAAGCACGCTCACGATCCTGGCAACAACGTTTGGCAATCAAAATAAGCTGGCGCAAAACATAGCACCGCTCGTGGACCTGGCAGACAGCAGCAGCAACAGCAGTACCGACCTGCCTAAAGCGATGAAGCGGTATTATGGCAGGAAAGGCCCTATCCTCTTCAAAAACGCCTCTGCAGGGCTTTATCAATCTTACGAAGATATCGCCGCTATTGCCCCGCAGATCTTCGAAAAAGTAGTTGCTGCCAAAGGAATGATCTACCAGATCAACACACTCGGCGCCGCTATCAACACGCCCGCATTCGAAAAAAATTCCTGCTACCCGCACCGCGCTCTGCCCTACCTGAGCGAGCTACAGGCTTACTGGGACAATCCATCCCAGGAGGCAGGATTGGTAAAGGCTTTTGAGTCAATACAGGCACTGATCCGGCAACAAGGCATCAGCGCCCAGTACCGTAACTACCCAGATATTAACTTTCCCGACTGGCAACATGCCTATTACGGCAAGCATTATGAAAAACTACAACAAATAAAACTGGATTTTGACCCGGATAACCTGTTTCAATACCCGCAAAGCATTGCCGGCAAAAACGCTTAGTATACTATTTTATCTTTCGCTGTTTTTATCCTGCTGCCTGACACCGCAAGGCGCGGTAGCTCAAAAGGAAAAGCAGGCGGCCATAGCCTTGAAGGCCGACAAGCATTATAAAGGGAAAAGTATCAAAGTAGATGACGGCGATACATTTACTTTTTTAAGTAGCCGAAACCTGACTTACCGCATCCGTCTGGACGGCATTGACGCGCCGGAAAAAGGAATGCCTTATGCAAAAAAATCAAAAGAATTCCTGGCAGCCTCACTGTCAGACCAGCCTATTGAGGTACATGTGGTATCGGAAGACCGCTACGGAAGGTATCTAGCCCGTGTATATTGCAAAGGAGTCAATGTAAGCCTGCTTATGGTGCAGGCCGGTTATGCCTGGCACTATAAGCGATACAGCAGTGAGTATGCTTTGGCGCAGGCGGAGTCCGTAGCCAGGGAAGCCAAAAAAGGGTTGTGGCAACATCCCGATCCGCTTGCCCCCTGGACCGTAAGAGCCTACCGCAGGGCCGGCTATTCAGATGCCCGCTTTAACGAGCTCCGGAGGCAAAATAGCCTTGAAATTAAAAAATTTTTGCAGGCTATTTAGCATTTAATTTTGCTAACTCGGCTTTGGCTCCTTTATGATCGCCGTTGAAAACCAGCGCTTGTTGAAAGAAATTTCTGGCCAGGTCTTTATTGGCTTTGCGGAGGTAGATCAGTCCTTTACCATAATAAGCTTCAGCATTGGCCGGGGCCACTTCAGTAGCGATCTGGAACTGGCGGTCGGCTTTATCAATACTGTCCTCCGCCAAAAGTATTTTACCGTAATCCAGGTAAGCCTTTTCAAAATCCTTATCCACCCATATAGCTTTTACAAAATATTGCTTAGCGGTCTTTATATCGCCTACGGACTGGTAATATTTAGCCATATCAAAATAGGGGTTGGCATTCAAGGTATCCAGGCGGTAAAGCCTTTCATACCAGGTCAAAGCTTCTTTTTGTTTTGCTGCGCTGTACAGGTCCGCTAATTGATACAGTCCATCATAAAATGCCGGGGCCACTTCCGCTAAAGTTCGGGCATAACTGATCGCGGCGGGGGTATCTTGTTCCGCGGCCTTAATTTTGGAGGCGTTCAATAAGATATAAGGGTTTTTAGGTTTAGCCGCCAATAACTGCTGGATGATCTGGTCCGCTTCTTTTGTCTTTCCGCCCGCTAAGTAAGCCTCTGCCTCCATCAGGATATAATTAGTGTCTGTGGGCGCCTGCTCTTTTAATATGCGGATGTGCCCCAGTGCCTGCGCAGACAGTTTGCGCTCGATCAGTAAAGTAGCCAGGGAAGTCCGGAATTCTGTATTTTTTGCGTCCAGCCTCACTGCCGTTTCCAGGTCCTTTTGTGTCAATTCGGGTAATTCAAGCTTATTTAGTATACCGGCTCTCTGATAATAAAGGTTGGCGTTTGCGGAGTCCCCGGCTATAGCTTCGGTATAAGGCCTTACGACAGGATTCAACAGAGCAGGGTGAACTTCCGGTATTTCTTCAACCTGTTTTGCCTCATTACAAGCCATTAAAAAAAACAGCGGTATAATAAAAAAGAATTTGCTCTTCATCTCTCGAAATTGAAAGACAAAAAAACAAATTCTATTTTTTCTAAAAAAATAAATTAGTGTCCTGCTAGATCAACTGCTTCTTGATAAAGCTTTTTATATTACCGATATAGCCATAATAGCCGGATTGTAATCTCATCCTGAAAACGACGAATGCCAATAAAGCGATCACCAGGATACCAATTGCGACCAGGGGCGACTGCTCGGGATAGGTCAGCCTGAGATAGACGCCGATCAGGCCCAGCAAAATAATAGCGCCTATGGCAAGATAGAGCCCGCCCAGGTCTATTCTCCTTGGTTTAGCACTGATCTGTATCTGGGTACCGTTTCCATTAGTTGCTGTGGTGATATGTGTAATCGGAACCAGGCGGGACCGTTCATCATTCTCCGTATGGGGAATAACTTTAATGATACCTTCTGATTCTTTGAACTCGAAATCTAATTCTTTTATCTGAACATGTTTACCTACCAAAGCCTCTTTCACTTGCCCAGTATTCATTTTACTCGAAAGTCGCGAAGTTGTATTAAAGAGCATACTGACGTTTTTTTTAAAGGGTTAATGGATCTGTGATTTCTCAATCAAATTTAATATTAAAAAATTTCAATTGCAAGTAACCATAAACTTTTCTTTTAATACATATTTATTATTTGCATTAAAATCACAAACTAGATATCTTTACTCTACCAAACAGAACGGTTAAGATGAAAACACTCTCTACCTCTTTTTACATAAAGACCCTCATGAGCCTCCTGATAGTCGGGTTGGCGCACAAAAGCCATAGCCAGCAACAAACACTGTCTATAA
This sequence comes from uncultured Edaphocola sp., assembly GCA_964277835.1. Taxonomy (GTDB): domain Bacteria; phylum Bacteroidota; class Bacteroidia; order Chitinophagales; family Chitinophagaceae; genus Edaphocola. The sequence continues at coordinate 10,535 of CAXYKQ010000156.1, forward strand.
AAAACCGCGTAGCCGGCCTGCACGCCCCGGACCAGCAATTTGTGGCAATGAGCACTAAGGCTAGTAGCATTAACCCGGTTCAATGCTACCTCACTTTTAATACCGCGCCGGACCGGAAACACCTTGCAGGACTTGGTATTGTATTGCAGGACTACGTAGCTACTAATACCTTTGTTGCCCTCCTGAACAGTCCACTGCAGCCGGGATTCAAAGACAACAGCATTACAGGCTGGACGACAGTACAACCTCATGATAAAATCAGCAGCTATTTCACGGACCTTAACCAGGACAGCACGGTCAACGTATTTCTGAGCCTGGCTGCTTTCTGCGACACAGCGGCAATCAGTGGTACACTAGCTGCGGCGAAAGCCCGATATGAACCCGATCAACCCTGGAAAAGCCAGCACAAATGGATAGTCTCAGCCCCTGTTGCCAGCCTGGAGCAGATCGCGGCCCACCCGGGCATACTCAGTATCAGTCCTAAATTTGAAGACCAGAGTTTGAACTACGAAGCGATCGGCTATACTAATGCAGAACTGGTAAGAAAGCCGGAAGGCTTTGGCCTGCTGGGTAGCGGAGTAGTAGTGGGCGTAGGAGATGATTCCTACCCCGCTCATATCGACTTTGAAAAACGGGTTAACAATTTTAACCCGAATCTCTTCACAGACCATGGCATCCATACTGCCGGGACTACAGCCGGGGCCGGCAATCGCCGCGAACAATTTGCCGGCTATGCCCCGAAGGCAAACATTGTGACTGATTATTTCAGCCGCATTGTAGCCAATGCCCAGACTTATGAACAGTCCTTCAATATGAAAGTGACCAACAATTCCTATGCAGCAATCGTAGGCAATTGCGCTTATGCCGGCACTTACGACGCGACATCACAATATATGGACCAGCTGGCCATTTCAAGCCCGGAACTGTTGAATGTATTCTCTGCCGGAAATGACGGCGGGCTGACCTGCAGTCCTTTCCCCTTAAGATACGGTACCGTAGTAGGCTCCTTCCAGGCGGCTAAAAACACCTTAGTAGTCGCATTAACCGGGAAGTATGAAGACCATATCAACAACGGGGGCAGTAGCGGACCCGTTAAAGACGGGCGTTTAAAACCGGAGATAACGGCCCCCGGTCACCAGATCATTTCCGGTACCTATAACAATGATTACCGGATCATGAGCGGCACCAGTATGGCCTGTCCCACAGTTTCCGGCGCCGCGGTATTATTACAGGAACGCTATAAACAGCTGAACGGGAACCAATACCCCTCCAACGCCCTGCTGAAAACTATTTTGATGAACAGCGCTACCGACCTGGGCAATCCGGGCCCGGATTTTATCAATGGCTTTGGCAGGCTGAATGTCGGCAAGGCTGTAGAAATCATCAATAATAATCGGTTTATTACAGGTAGCATTAACCATTTGGGGCAACAGTACCATTCTGTACCGGTACCGGCCAACACAGCGCAGGTGAAGATCATGCTTTACTGGAATGATGCTCCTACTTCCCCTAACAGTATTAAAGCCCTGGTCAATGACCTGGACTTAACCGTAAATACGCCTGCAGGAGTTGCCAACTTCCCGCTGGTACTCAACCCTGACCCCGCGCATGTTGCCGATAATGCCATACCGGGCGCCGATCACCTGAATAATGTAGAGCAGGTAGTGATTAATAATCCTGCTGCCGGAAACTATACGGTTAACGTCAACGGATTTAATATCCCGACCGGCAACCAGCAATACGTGATCGTTTACACTTATGTACCGAACGAGATAGCCATCAGCTACCCAACTGCCGGCACCAAAATGGAGGCTAATTCGCCGACCCTGATAGAATGGGAAGCTCCGGGCAATTCCGGTGATTTCACCATAGATTATTCTGTTGATAATGGAGCCAACTGGCAAAACATTGGTACGGCGGCAGCACAAAAGAGATATACCATTTGGACCCCTGCAGGCATTGCTAGCGAAAACGCACTTATCCGTGTGAGCAGGCCCGGGAATACAGCTACTACAGGAAAGTTCGACATCCTTGGTATTCCTTCGGCACAATTATCTTCCGATCAATGCCCGGGCAGCATCAGTATAGACTGGCCCGCCATCAGCGGAAGCACCAAGTATTACCTCTACCGGTTGATCGGTGCCGAGATGGCACTTGTCGACTCTACTACAGCGACCAGTTACACTTTCAGCGGCCTGCGTGCCGACAGCACTTATTGGGTTTCGGTAGCCGCCGCCATCAACAATTCCAAAGGCCTGAGGGCAAACGCAGTAAGCAGGAAACCCGAATCCGGGAACTGCAACAGCCCGTCTTTTAACGGCGACCTGGCTATCCGGAATGTTATTGCACCGGTAAGCGGGCGCCAGTTTACCCTTAGCCAGCTGAGCAGCAATACAGACCTTACGCTAAATATTGACAACAGGGATAACAGCCCCTGCACTAGTTTTGAATTAAGCTATCGCATCAACAATGGTCCTTGGATCACATCGGTACATAACATTACGATACCTGCACTAGGGCAGGTACCGGTGACCCTCAGCGGCTTAAATCTGAGTAACCTGGGCATTTATACCATTGAGGCAGCAGTACGGAACCTGAGTATGAGCGATCCTGTTTCACTGAATGATTCATTAAAATTTAGCATTAAACATATTGCCAATGCCCCTGTTAACCTCAGCACCGATTACCTCGAAACTTTTGAAAATACCAATGTCGCCACTTACGAAAACAATACCGTAGGCATCGACCAGGCAGAGCAATTTGACTTCACACTATCCAAGCCGTTCGGACGTCTGCGTACTTACGTTAACGACCCGGTGCTGATCAGTGGTAATCGCTCCCTGAGTATGGACATGAGCGTCAATCAAAAAAATGATACGGCAGCCAGCAGCCTGAACCAGGTAACCGGGACCTTTAACCTGAGCAATTACACCATCGCCCAGGATGAGCTAAGGTTTGAATTTGACTACCGCTTGCATAAAAAGCCACTTTTTGATACCATGAACCGGGTTCAGGTACGGGGTACCGAAACGGATCCCTGGATCGCCCTGCAACCATTTGATACGAATATAATCGGCACTGTAAACAGGTATGGCCAGGTAATGCTGAGGGATATACTGGCCGCTAATGGACAGCAATACAGTTCCGCTACACAGATCGCCATACAGCAAAGGGACATAACGCTGATTTCGGGGGTCAATTACGGCACCGGGCTGACCTTAGACAATTTCAGGATATTTATGGCCCAGAACGACCTGGGCCTGACCAGGATCGTTGACCTTAAGCAATTCAACTGCGGGATCAGTAATGCCGTTCCTTTGCAGGTTGAAGTTGTTAATACGATGATAGGGCAAAGAACTAATATCCCTGTATTCTACCAGGTAGACAACCAGAATATCGTTAGCGAAACCATACCCTTAATCGCCGGGAAAGATACGATCGTTTATACCTTCAATACCCCAATGGACCTGTCTGCCCCGGGCGCACACGATCTTAAAGTCTGGCTCGCATTCCCTGGTGATAATTACAGCGCCAATGACAGCCTTAAAGACATTTCGATCCATAACCAGCCGATCGTTCAGAATTTCCCTTACCTGGAAAATTTTGAAACCAATGACGGGTATTATTTTACGGGTGGAAAAAACAGCTCATGGGCCTATGGCACCCCTAACTCCTTAAGCCTTAATCACGCGGCCAGCGGCCAAAAAGCATGGAAAACCGGCCTCACGAACGACTATAACCCGGAAGAATTATCTTATTTATACAGCCCCTGCTTTAACTTGAGCAGTCTCTCACAGCCTATGCTCAGCTTCAGCCTGTTCTCCGAGATCGAAACGCCAAACAACGGCGAGGTCTATGACAGCGCTTACGTAGAATATTCGATTGATGGCGGGCTTACCTGGTCGCTTTTAGGGCAACATGGAGCCGGTTATAACTGGTACAACGAATTGAATCATTCCTGGACGGGCACCAACACCAATTACTGGCAGGTAGCGAGTATTCCCCTGCCTAACGCAGCCAGCCTGTCTTTGAGATGGGTATTC
>CAXYKQ010000157.1:0-7361 GCA_964277835.1 uncultured Edaphocola sp.
GGAAAAAGATCTGCCGGAGTTGCCAAAACGTTCTTCATCCCCCCAGCCTAAGCCGACTTTATTGGTATTACTCCCGATGGCGAAAGCCGTAAATTTCTGCTTTTTGCGATAGGCATTGATCATAGCCTGTCCCTGGTAAAAGTCAGGCAGTCCGCCGCCCGCTTCTACTTTGCCAAAATACCCTTGTTTCGCGCTTTCTTTCAGAGTAAGGTTTATCGTTCTTACCTGCTCTCCATCATCTACCCCGGTCAGCTTTGCCGTTTCTGACTTATTATCAAATACCTGCACTTTATCCACAGCACTGGCCCGAAGCATTTTAGCCAATACGGCAGGGTCATCCGAAAAAAATTCGTCCCCATCAACCAGCATCTTCTTTACCTCTTTCCCGTGGGCCGTTATCTTACCATTCTTATCCACTTCTATACCCGGTAAACGTTTGAGCAGTTCGTCTACATTGGCAAATGCCCTGACTTTAAAGCTATCGGCAGTATATTCAATGGTATCTCCTTTTATCGTAATCGGCCTCGAATCCCGGACGACGAACGTTTCCAACAAATTCTGCAGGCTAAGCATATATACGGTATCTACATTGGTCAGGGGCTCTCTAACCTTTGTCTCCGCTACAAATGAGGTAAACATAGGATGCGCATACCGGATGAAATAATCCCCTTTCTGCGCCACATTCAGTTCAAATTTACCCGTTTCGTCCGCGCGCGTAAAATCCTGCAAAATACTATCCTGCATGCTCATTACAGAAACTGAAGTATAAGCCATGTTGGTCATACCCGCTGTATCTGCTATTATACCGGTTATTTTATACTGAGCGTGAGTGCTGAACGCGCCAAACAGCAGTAAGAAAAGCAGGAGACAGATTTTTTTTAAATACATCAAATTAGGTATAATATCATATTTAACTGCCAATATACTAATTTTTTATTGTAGTTTTTTACAACAAATAAAAAAGCCAGGTGTTTTTGAACAATGTCCAAAAACACCTGGCTCGAATCGACCGATTAAAAAATTAAGCCAGGTAAGCGGAATACATCCATACCAGCTTTTCCTGTTCCCGGATATAATCACTCATCAGCGCATTAGTACCCTCGTCATTCGCTTCAGCAGACTGATCAAGCAGTGCTCTTTGCAGTTCGATGGTCATCTTAAAAGAATCCAGGATATTGCGGACACATTTAAGCCCGTCGTTGACTTCTTTGGTTTCTTTAATACTGGCTACTTCATTATATACACTAAAATTGTGCTCCGGCGCATAGCCAAGGGTCAAAATACGCTCAGCGATCTCGTCTATTTTAAGGACAAGGTCATTGTACAATTCTTCAAACTTGACATGCAATTCAAAAAATTTCTGGCCTTTAACGTTCCAGTGAAAACCCCTTACATTCTGGTAAAACACAGAATAGTTAGCTAATAAGGTGTTCAAATTTCCGGCTAATGCTTCAGACTGTTGCTGATCCAGGCCAATGGCATTTGTTTGCTTATTCGTTTTCATAATTTATTGTTTTTCCTGTTTATTGAATGCCTAATAATTCTACTTCAAAGATCAAAGTACTGTTTGGCCCGATGTCGCTACCCACCTGGCGATCGCCGTAGGCTAATTGAGACGGGATAAAAAAGCGGAATTTACTTCCCAGGTTCATTAATTGCACGCCTTCGGTCCAGCCGGCAATCACCCTGTTTAACGGGAAAGTGGCCGGCGTACCTCTTTGTACTGAGCTGTCGAATACTTTCCCGTCGATGGTCGTACCATGGTAATGGCAGGTAACGCTTGAAGCAGCAGTAGGATGCGCGCCCTCACCTTCTTTTAAAATTTCATATTGAAGACCGCTTTCCAATACCTTCACATTGGGGTTGGATTTGTTTTGTTCCAGGAAAGCCAGTCCTTCATTTAAATTTTTCTCCGCTTTATCTTTATTGCGTTGAAATAAGATATCAGAAATACCCATACTTGTTGTTGTTTTTTTATTGGTTATAGAATTATTTTTGAGCAACAATACCGGCAATATGCACACAGACTTCCACTGCTTTCTGCATATCCTGTACGCTGCAGTATTCTTCTTTAGAATGAATCCCCATTTCCCCGGTAAAGATATTAGGACAAGGCAAACCCATAAAGGAAAGCCTGGAACCGTCTGTTCCGCCGCGAATGCTGATGCGCTGCGGATCAAGCCCTGCCTTTTTGTATGCAGCTTCCGCAATATCCATCACTTCCGGCCGCTGGTCCAGTATTTCTTTCATATTACGGTACTGCTCCTTTACGACAAATTCGTATTTCGCTCCCGAATACCGGGTGACTACTTCTTTTAACAAGTACTCCAGCCGGGTTTCATAAACCTTAAGCTGAGCGGTGTCATGATCCCTGATGATGAAGTTAAGTGTAGTCACCTCTGCCGCACCGTTGATATTCACAGGATGCACAAAACCCTGTTTCCCTTCTGTTGTTTCCGGGCTCCAGCTATCTTTAGGTAAAGCGTCCAGGAATTCCCCGGCAATTTTTATCGCGTTGACTAATTTATTTTTTGCGTAACCGGGATGGGCGCTTACGCCGTGAATCCTGATCGTTACGCCATCTGCAGAGAAGCTCTCCCCTTCCAGGTGTCCGCGCTCGCCGCCATCCAGGGTATAGCCGAAGTCGGCATCCAACCTTTTCATATCTATTGCATCTACGCCGCGTCCTACCTCTTCATCCGGCGTAAACAGGATGCGGATCCGACCGTGCGCTACCTCGGGATGCGCCATTAAATATTGCGCCATATCCATGATTACTGCAACGCCGGCTTTATCATCCGCACCGAGCAGGGTTAAGCCTGAAGCTGTTATGATATCATCTCCGATTCTTTCTTTTAAGTACGGGTGCTTTGTTGCAGAGATCACAACAGAGGTATCATCCGGCAAAACGATGTCGGAGCCATCCCAGTTTTGGTGTAATATCGGCTTAACATGCGTGCCGCTGCAGTCGGGAGCGGTATCTACGTGTGCGCAAAAGCAGACCGTAGGTACTTCTTTATCTATATTAGACGGTATTGTTGCATACACATAACCATGCTCATCGAGCTCCGCATCGGTTATACCCAGGGCCTTCAGGTCTTCCACCAGGATGCGGCTGAGGTCTTTTTGCTTTTCGGTAGAGGGTTGTGCCTCAGAAAACGGGTCGCTTTGCGTATCTACCTGTACGTAACGCATCAGTCTTTCTCCTGCGGAGAAGTTGTACTCCTTCATCTTAAAAAATATTGTTTATAAAAATTATTTAACTGTAATTACTCCTTTCATGATCGGGTAGTGTCCGGGGAAACTACAAAGGAAAGGATATGCTCCCGGCTCGGTGATCGTAAATTTGAGTTCTGTACTTTCACCGCCGCCGATCAGTTTGGTATGCGCCACTACTTTTGCGGACAGGCTTTGGGGCATATAATCTTCTTCTTTTGCTTTTTGCGCTTCATTTCCATAAGCCTTCACTTCTTCCCCTTCCTTAAGGATCACTACATTATGGCCCATAGCATTTTTATCCATTTTACCGGTATGCTTTAACGTCAGCGTTACTGCTTTACCTGCCGGTATCGTAAATGTCGAGCGGTTGAACTTCATGTCGTCACCGGCTTCCAGGTTAATTACGGTGTCCAAAGCAGCCGCTTCCTGGTCCATTTTAAATTCAGGCTTTTCAGCACTATTTGGGTGCTCTCCCCCACAGGAATAAAAGCCAATGCTCAGCGCGGCAAACAAGGTAAAGCTATAATACTTCATAATGTAAAAGAAATTGATTTGATGCCAGCAAAGTTAATGCTTAAATCTTTTGACATTACGTTAAATAAACCGGTAGCAAATTCCTGCTTAGTCGGTCAGATGAAGTCCAGTCTAAAATAAGTTGGTAGTCTTTGCCCAAAGTTTGAACCCTCCAGCATCAAGTCTTGAGCGCAATTGATGAATTTAATTTACGGCTGCTATTGCATTTCCTGTGGTAAGAGTGACATTACTTGGGGAATATTCCTGACCGTCTACCGTGCAATAAAATATTTTACGGTTCATTAAAAATTGCCTCGATAAGGATGCTATCATTCAAAGTTGGTGTTTTAAACCAGGTTGGCACTAAAATATATTGTCTTTTATTGTTGAAAAGACGGAAATTTAAATGAACAGAATCTTCGGTAGCTGTATAAATGAGATGGTTCTGTGAAAATGTAAGACATGCGTAATCAGGATTTGGAGTGGGATTTTTTAAAACGAACATAGATTTACCAGGCAAATACATAAACCCGAAAGACAGTCTAAATCTATCCTCTCCCTCAATTAAAGACGAACCATTCTTTGTTTCAAATATATTTACATTATTTGAAGAATATGCTTGTCCATTTACTTTCCAATAAGAATACTGTTTGGGTGCTTCTTTCTTGCAAGCATTGAGTAAAAGAACCGATATAATTATTGTTATTATCTTTTTCATGGTCTTGTGCAAGGCTGCCAATTTCACATTCAACTGTTTGACTTGATTTCACTTTCGTAATTCTGATGCTGTTGATTTAAAGATATGTAAAATTTTAAACTTTTGCATGCGACCAGCCTTCTCCGACTTACATGACTTCATCTAACGCGAAAGCTGTTGTTCTTGGCTTTCCTTGCTGAAATAAGGCTTCGCAACGATTAAATAAAACACCATTACAGATAACAATGATAAGGGCCTTATTCAAAAATGTTATTCTGGATATTTCCCAGAACTGATTCCATTCTTGTTATTGTAAATGATAACCATGTTCCCGAACTCCCCAAAGTAGCTTTCCAGTTCTGCTTGTTTTATGCTAATGTGCTTGTATTCTTTCAGGTTTTTAATATGCTTTCCGTCCTTGCATTCAGCATCAAATACGAGTACCTTATTACCGTTTGTATGGTCAAAGTTATGCACAACATAATCTACTATACAACCTCCACAAGATATACATGATATTACATAAATGGTGTCGTAGTTTTGAAGCTTATATTTTTCTACAAATTGAGCTTCCTTACTTTTTTGGCACCCCGTCATTAGCAGGGAGGATGTCAAAAGAATAAAACTGATTGTGAGAAGATGTTTTATAGATAAATATTTTTTCATTTTTTACAAATGCTATTGAAGGGTCAAGTGGCTCTTTAAATTTTAGTTCTGCAACCTTCACCAGGTTATTATTATATACTACTATAGTTGATTTCGATTTTGACTTGCTATTATTCGTAATGAACAAGTAAATATAGCCTTTTGGATGAACTATAATTCTTTCTATTTTATCATTATCTTTTAAATACTTTCGTAAGAATGTTACATCATTCGGTTTTGCATCAAACTTTTTAGTTTCTAAAGGGTCAAGCTTAGTTGATTTTGTTGTTTTGTCTTTTAAGGAATAGGCATAAAGGCTATCTCCTTGCCCTTTATGGAAAGTGTAAAATATGGTTTCGTTCAGGCTATCATAAGCAGCAATAGGAAACCTTAGATATTCATACTCTTTCATCAGTATCGACGGGTTTAAAATCATCTTATGTTCTTTCAATACTCCGTTTTCTTCTTTCAAATGAATGTAGGCAAATGAGTCGAGCATGTTAACATTCTCGTTTCTAGCCCTGTAAGGCATTAAAAGGTCATTATTTTTCAGTGCAACCACTCTCGACAGGATATTGCTGAAATGAAAAATGAGTCGTTAAAAAGCGGTGGGATTGAGAATTCTCCCAACGTCCATTTATTTCGGTCATTCTTATCAATAGTGATTGTACGAACCTTTGAAAGGTGGTCTTTACTGACATATTCTAAAGTATTTCCTTTTACCCAAAATGCATCAATTTCATCCGTTAAAGGAAACATTAAAGTCGGTGAATCCTCGTACACATTAGCAACGATGATATGGTTAGTTCCAGCATCATACATTGATAGATAAGGGGTGTCATTTATCGTAATAAACTCCGCACCATTTACCCATGAGTATTCATCTGTAACTTTTTCCATATCGAATTGAACGGACATGCTATCAACCGTTACATTATGGGTTAAATTACCTTCATTGGTATTACAGGAAACTCCTGCTAATAAAAGCAAACCACCAACTAAAAATTTTAATTGGTGGTAAGCAACTTTCATTAAAACTGCCATACAGCAATAGTATTGTTTTGTGTTAGTAAAATCCCGGTTGAATTTTTGTTTCGCAAAGTAGAGAACGGGGTTAAATGAAATAATTTAGAGATTTGTATTATTATCTTCAACCTTAGTAGGTTCGTTTTTTTGACAAGAAGATAAGCAAAGTGCACCAAATGATAAAAGAACTAATTTTTTCATATTATTTGTTTTTTATAAAATTTAGAAATGATTATTGAACAAATGACCAAACGGCAACGGTATTACCTGCACCTATGTTGTTTTCACCTGACGAAGAGGATAATACTTAAAGACGGTCATCATCACCCGCATCTTTTTTGTACAGGAAGATTTCACCACTAATGATTGCATCTTTGCCTGAGCTGTCAAGTCCGGGAATATTAAAGACGGGTTACCGTTAGTAAAATAACCGCTTTTGTTATTAGATGCAAGGTAGCTATCCAATAAGGCTAACTGTGCTATTTTTTTTCTTCATCTTTTGGCAACCATAAATCAAGGTTGTATACCATCATCTGAACATTTCCAACATTTTCTTTCAGGTTTGCGGTTTTTTCTTTTTTTCGGCAAGAGAGTAAGAACAATACTCCAGAAGCCAAAAAAAAATTTGATGTGCGACAAAAATAGAATGTTTGTAAATGCTCAGCAATGGGGGAATTCCCGTATTTTTTTAGTTTCTTCGAACCTTGATAATGTAAGTGAGATGGTGATCATTTCCTTTCCTGAATAAGCTTACTTCTTGTTGTTATATCCTCCTGCTTATCTTCTTTTGCCAAACTGCCGTAGTTAAGGAATGCCGTCCGTCGAGTTTATTCCATTCAAAACGACCTTACCGAACGCAGGCGTTACCATCAACAGGATCATTCAGCAACCTACTCAAATTCATTCTATATAGTATTAATGCTATATTTGTCGCAAGATGCATACTGCTAACTGGTCCCGATTCAAAGCACAACTGGCGCAAAAACTGACAGAACCCCTGCCCGGCGCTGCCGCTCACAAACGTATGTTGCCGGCGTTCAGGGCCGAGACTTCGTTGAACATTTCAGACAACGCAAGGGAGAGCGGCGTGCTGCTCCTGCTTTACCCCGAGCAGCAACGTACCCACATGGTATTGATACAAAGAAGCAATGATGGCGGCAACCATTCCGGTCAAATCGCCTTACCCGGAGGGAAGCGGGAACCGGGCGACCCTGATATTGAGCATACGGCGCTAAGGGAGGCAAACGAGGAGGTAAGCCTG
>CAXYKQ010000158.1:0-4229 GCA_964277835.1 uncultured Edaphocola sp.
TTCCTGTCAAAAAGAAACAGAGCGTCCCAGCGACAGTGATGATTATTTCCCGCTCCAGGTAGGCAAATACATTCTTTATGATGTAGATTCTGTCAGATATAATGCTTTTAATAAAACTACTTATCATAACCAGTACCAAATGCGCTATGATGTGGTAGACAGCTTCCGGGACAACCAGGGCCGACTGAGCTATACCATCAATGTCGTTCAGCGTCCTAATACCCAAACCCCATTTGCGCCCAGGGATGTGATCCATGTAACGAAAACAACTGCCGGTGTGGAATGGGTGCAAACTAATGCGCGTATTCTCAAATTGGCCTTCCCGGTTTCCACGAGTACGGGAAGCTGGAACGGCATGGCTTTTATTGAACCTAGGGCAGATAATATGGAAGAGTATGACCTGTCCAAGTACAACTGGAACTTTAGTTATGACAAAGTGGGCCAGGTATTTGACCCGGGCAATAATCCTTTCTACAAAACTGTTACGGTAAACGGGATCAATGAAACGACCAATCAACCGGACGATTCGGTATATGCCGACCGGAATTTTTACCAGGAGATTTATGCTGCCGGTGTCGGCATGGTGTACCGGGAAAGAATTTACTGGACTTACCAGCCTAATGAATACCGGAATGGTTATGAGCTGAGAATGAGGGCGGTTGATCAAAACTAAGCAGACAAAATTTTTACATAAAGGAGCTGTCACTCTAGAAGGGACAGCTCCTTGTTTTTTGCCATTTTCCCATGTTCCGCTACAGGTTCCCTTTAAATTCTAAACACTATGTTTATCAGGAAAGCAAAGCCCGAAGAATCCTCAATTATTGCCGTGCTGATCTTATTGGCAATGGAGGATATTGCGTATACCTTTATCGGGGAAAAATCAAAGGAAAAAGCGCTCCAGTTTTTAGAGGCACTGGTCAAAGAAGCAAACAACCAATATTCTTATGAAAACTGCTGGGTATTGGAGTCCGGCAACGCAATTGTAGCCGCTGCAATCGTTTACAGCGGTGCAGATCTGGCCCGACTGCGTGAGCCGGTAGCACGGCAGGTAAAATCAATGTTTGACAGGCCTTTTATCCCCGAAGACGAAACACAGGCAGGAGAATATTATATTGACAGTGTAGGGGTAGCACCCGGTCAGCAGGGGAAAGGAATAGGCGCTGAACTATTTCGTTTTTTGATAGAAGAATACGTTAACAAGCAAGGTCAAACACTTGGCTTACTGGTCGATAAAGACAATCCCAGGGCTAAAAAATTGTATTTAAAATTAGGCTTTGAGGTGGTCGGGGAGAAAATACTGGCAGGGAAGCAATTGGAGCACCTCCAGTATAGGAGCTGCACGTAACAACGAGCGACACCATTGCGACCCGCATGAAATTTTGAAAGATCACGCCTTGTAATCTGAAAGCCTTGGCCCTGCTTTAAAGCCTCAAAGTGCCTCTAAAAAAAGTTCGGTCATGATAAAGCCCTACTTTTAAAAACCTCCGGGACGGGTATAAAAAAAATACTCGTCCCGGAGACACCTTGCCTACCCTATCTATAATTTAAGTTTCATTAGTGTATACCCTTTTCACCCGCTGCGACACCGAAGTGATGATTTCATAGGGAATGGTGTCCGCCCATTTTGCCAGCGTAGTTACCGGCAGGTCCGCACCAAATACGGTAACCCGGTCGCCGGCCTTTACGCCTGGAATATCCGTCACATTCAGCATGCACATATCCATACATACAGAGCCCAGCGTAGCTGCCGGTTTCCCTTTCACCAGCATATACCCTACCCCATTGCCAAAATCCCGGAAATAGCCATCTGCGTAGCCGATACTTACGGTTGCAATCTTGCTGTCCTCTGTTAACTTGCCTCTGCGGCTGTAGCCGACGGTCTCCCCTGCCTTTATCTCCCGCACCTGTGCGATGGTAGTTTTCAGTGTCGCTACATTCTGAAGCCGCTTTTGCACTTCGGGATCAGGGTCTACGCCGTACATGCCAATGCCCATGCGTACCATATCAAATTGCAGTTCGGGAAAACGGGAAATAGCGGCCGTATTGCAAATATGGCGCAATGGCTTTTGGTTAGGTAATTCGGCCATCAAAGTGTTGCTCATCTGTTGATATGCTGCAGCCTGTTGCTGCGTAAAGTCATCGAAGCTTGCGGCATCGCTGCCCGCCAGGTGACTGAAGATACTCTGAACGGATACCGCTTTGGTCTGAACCAACATTTTTATCAATTGCGGCATATCCGGCTCGTTAAAACCCAGGCGGTGCATACCGGTGTCGAGTTTTATATGGATCGGGTACCCCTCGGTTTCCATAAGCTCTGCTGCTTTAATAAAGGTTTCCAGGGATTGCATACTGAAAATTTCCGGTTCAATCTTCCAGTTGATCATTTGTTCAAATGCCCCGAATTCCGGGCTCATAACCATTATCGGCAAAGTGATCCCCGCTTTTCTCAATGCAATCCCTTCGTCAAGGTACGCTACGGTAAGGTAATCGATTCCTTCATACTGCAGCACACTGGCGATTTCTACGCTGCCCGTCCCGTAGGCAAATGCTTTCACCATAGCCATAAGCTTAACACCAGGCTGCAAGAGCCCCTGGTACACCCTCAGGTTGTTCTGGATAGCAGAAAGATCAACCTCCAGGACCGTTTTATGGGTCATCGCTTCCAGCAGGCTTTCAATTTTTTCGAACTGGAAGGAACGCGCCCCTTTCAGCAATATAGTCACTTCATTAAACTGCCCGGGCTGGAAATGATCAATAAATGAATGCGTATCTTTATAAAAGGTTTTTTCAAAATGATCATATTGTGCAAAGAGGTGCTGATGTGCCATTAATTTCGGGCCTATCGCGATCAGCTTATTGATACCCTTCTGCGCAATGAGCTGCGCGACTTTAGCATAAAAATCTTCCTTGTCCTGGCGGACCTCCAATATATCGGAAAGGATCAGTACTTTCTTCTGTTGCCCTTTCTGTTGATTCAGGAAATCCAGAGCTATTTTCAGGGAAGTATAATCGGAGTTATAAGTGTCATTGATAATTGTACAGTTATTGATGCCTTCTACCAGCTGCAGGCGCATAGCTACCGGCTGCAGGTTACGCATCAGCTCCGCAATATGTTTTGGTTCGATCTCCAGCAACAACAGGCAAGCCCAGCAATGGATCGCATTTTCCACGTATGCTTTATCCGTGTAAGGCACTTCGATACTAATTTCCTGAGAACGGTAGGTAGCTTCAATTAAAGTGGCAGAACCTTCTGTGTTCAGCGACCGGATAAACAGGTCCGCATCATTTTCCACAGACCAGGTAAAGCAGGTCACAGGAGGAGCAATCCCATCATTCCTTTTTACCAGCCAGCTGTTTATACTTTCGTGTAATCGCTGCTGGTCTTTACAATAGATCAATTGCCGGGTATGGGCAAACAATTTGAGTTTTTCCGCGATCTTGGCCTCTATGCTTTCAAAACCTTCGTTATGCGCATCTCCGATGTTGGTAAAAATGCCGATGTCAGGCCGGATCACCGCCTCCGCCTTTTCCATTTCGCCCGGTTTAGAAATGCCCGCTTCAAAAATACCGATGGTGTTATTGGCCTGCATCAGCCAGGTGGACAAAGGAATACCGATCTGGGAATTATAACTTTTAGGGCTTCTAACCGGTCCGGCCTGCTCGTTGTAAGGGTGGCTCTGCGCCAGCAATTCATACAGCCATTCTTTTACGATCGTCTTTCCATTACTTCCGGTGATCCCTATTACCGGGTAGTCAAAGCCGGACCTGTGACAGGCCCCTATTTTTTGTAAAGCACTCAGTACATCCGGCACTACTAAAAAAAAGGCATCCGGGTACCGGCTTCGGTCGATCGTTTCGGAAACAACAAAAAAGCGGATGCCCTTCTGGTAGGCCGCTGCGATGAATTGGTGCCCGTTCCTCAATGCACCTTTAAGGGCAAAAAACAAGGCATGTGCTGCATTGGTTATTTTCCGGGTGTCGATGATGAGTTCCTGGACTTCCGCATCCGGGTAAGAAAATTCAGTATTGTCGTTTACCTTAAGTAATTTTGCAATGGAAGAAATCCGCATAGGATTTATGATTGAATAGGAATAAAATGATAAGCAAAGTTACGTTTCCTTTAAGAAGTAGGGAAGCCGGCAAGCGCTTTTAATTTTTCGCTAACTTTATTCTTTATGCATACCCATAAAATAAAAAAAGCTTCTTTACTGATCGCTTTATTTGTTGCG
>CAXYKQ010000159.1:0-6493 GCA_964277835.1 uncultured Edaphocola sp.
TCCCGGAAGCGTGTCCTTTCTTATATCCTCCGAAACCTCCGCCCTGGTTACCGAAAATAGAGGAAAAGAAATCGGAATAATCGCCGCCGCCGCCAAATTCCTCGTAAGTATAGCCCTCAAAAGGATTAGCGCCGCCCCTGTTTTGTTGTTGTTGTTGCCGGGCCTTCTCATAAGCTTCCCCCTGCTGCCAATGTTCTCCGTACTTGTCATACTTAGCCCGGTTTTCAGGATTACCCAATACTTCATTCGCCTCGTTCACCGCCTTAAATTTCTGTTCCGCCTCTTTATCATTAGGATTAAGATCGGGATGGTATTTACGCGCCAGTTTGCGGAACGCCTTTTTAATCTCCTCCTGGCTCGCCGTTTTGGCAACTCCTAAAACCTGGTAATAATCTATAAATGCCATAATTACTCAATTAATCTTCCTGTGTTAGTAAATTTAAGCAAGGCGATGAGGATTGAACCTTTTATATTGCCCCACGCAAAATGCCCCCACTAAATTAATAATAAAAAGCGATCAACTATGCGTTAATGAAACGTCAAGTTTTTAAAATGACCAGCAGGAGACCGCATATCCCAAATAGCTATTCCCGGTTATGCACTATGAAACATTAATCTTTCATCATGGAATACTACCCTAAGCCAGGTTTACGGCTAAAAAAGTAATTAATTGAAAGACCATAATAAGCATAATAAGCGGTAGATAAATTACTGTAAAATCCCCAGCCGCTCATGATACCTTTTACATGCATCGCCTTTTGCGCATCCAGACCTATATTTCCGGCTAAACGCAGCCGGCTGTCGTTATCGAACCGGAAGGAGTAACCTAATGCTAATTGCGGTGAAATAATCAATTGTTTGTAATTGCGCACACCGCCGAAATAAATATGCTCCACTAATATTTCCTGGTAATTATCGTTGCCTGATAACAAACAACGGATATCAGGACCCAGGGAGACATCAAAGGCTGAGGTCCTGTTTAAAGGTATTTTATAGTTAAACATAAGGGGCACACTTAAATAATAAAGCACCATATCAAGGGTTGGAGCCTCGGGACGGTTAACGTTCTGTTGCTCGCCAAAATGGAATTGCGAATGGAAAGTACGGATGCATAAACCTGTTTCAAAAGATATATTTTTTACAATAGATTTTGTGGCCAGCAAATGAACTGCAAATCCCGGG
Source organism: uncultured Edaphocola sp. (assembly GCA_964277835.1). Taxonomy (GTDB): domain Bacteria; phylum Bacteroidota; class Bacteroidia; order Chitinophagales; family Chitinophagaceae; genus Edaphocola. Next base: position 1,183 of record CAXYKQ010000159.1, read on the forward strand.
CGATCGTTTTGTTTAAACCCGGGAGCAGAATATCCGTAACCGCTGAAGTGCTCTCTGTCTACATGATTAAAGCTTAGTTTGAAAAAGGTCCAGCCCTATTCCGTAAATTATTTTATTTTGAGCCAATACAGGCTTTGTATAAAGCCCTGTCAGCAATGACAACAAACAGAACAGTTTCTTTCCCATTTTGATTTATTTTATTTAAGGCTATGATTACTCTGCTATTAACACAAATCACTAGTAAAATATTATACTTAAACTCAATAATCACTACCTGACATAGGAAAATCCTGCAAAAACTTCAAACGTTGATTGCTTTACCAACATTTATATTTGCAAACATGACTCCAAATAAAATTCAAGTCCGATGGAACCTATCATAAAAAATACGATTACATTCGTCCAGCAACAACTCTCCGGTGCCGAAGGTGGCCATGACTGGTTTCACATAGAAAGAGTATGGAAAAATACTTTGCTGATTTTAGAAAATGAAAATGCCAACCGCTTGACCTGTGAATTGGCCGCATTATTACATGATGTCGCCGATAGTAAATTTCATGGTGGAGATGAAGAACTCGGTCCGGCTATTGCCGGAAAATTCCTGGAAGCACAGAACGTTGACAGGCATGTCATCGAAGAGGTAAAACTGATTATAAAGAATATGTCTTATAAAGCCTCTCTCGGCCAGGCGCATTACCGTTCAAAAGAGATGGAGGTGGTCCAGGATGCCGACCGGCTGGATGCCATCGGCGCCATTGGTATCGCGCGGGCCTTTAATTACGGCGGCTTCAAAAACAGGGCACTACATGACCCGTCCATCGAACCGGAGCAAAATAGGAGCAAAGAAGCTTATAAAAATACGCAGGCACCAACGATTAATCATTTCTACGAAAAGCTGCTGCTCCTGAAGGATAAAATGAACACGGATACCGCTAAATCCATCGCACAGCAAAGGCATCATTTTATGGAATCTTTCCTGGAACAATTCTATGCCGAATGGGAAGGAAAAAGATAATCAAGAAGATTTTTCCGCCACTATCTCTTGACGGGAAAACAGCCGGCCGCGCAACGGGGAGTTGATGCAATAGAGAGTTGCGCCGTCTTCATTATTTGCGGGACATCGTTACGGGATCACTCCTGTTATAAAACAAAGATTGACCATAAAGAAAACCCTCGTTTATGCATCATAAAAGAGGGTTTTAAAAAATCAGATTGATTTACTTACAGGCTTATCTGGTAAGTAAACTCTTTATAATCGAATTCATATTCTTTGCCGTTAAACCCGGTTTTATTCACTTTTTCTGAATCGGTCAGTTCCAAAAGGTAATTTCCTTTTAATGCTTTGGGGAAAACCAACTGGCCTTTACTGTTTGTACTTACAGAATACGTTTTATCCTTTTCTCCCTCTTTTACTAAAGATAAACTTACATTAGCTTTGGGCTGGCCCTCTTCGATATAAACCACCTGCTTTTTCTGCGCCGCATCTTTCCATACCAGGCCAAATTTACCTTCACTAAGCGTTACTGCTTTATCTTTTGGTTTACCCACCAGCAAATAAGCCGCTGCTGCATAAGTCAATTTTTTGTCTTTATATATGTCCTTTACAGGGTGACTGAAAGACACTTTATAAACACCTGCCTGCTCGGGTACGAAGCGGGAGATATAAGCAACGGAATCTTTAGAGCGATCCTCTAATTCCATCATAGTGCCATCCGGTGCAGTAAGCATCAGCTTGTACTCTGAAATATCGGAGTACCATTTAGCCGTTTTAGTAGGATTGCCCCAGCTGTAATCGCCGAAGAAAACGAATACCTCCTGGGCTGTTCCTATCTTCCCGTTCCCTTTGATTTCAATCCACATCGTATGCGCATTGGCTGCCAGGCTTAGCAGTACAAATGCAAAGCTCAATGCTAAAGAGGATAACTTTAATTTCATCGTAATTTTTTTTATTGTTTACTTCCTGCAAAAATAAAAACCGGCGACCATATCCACTTACGAAACCGGGAATTTATCAGCCTTAAAATACAGGCAGTTTAAATAGGAAAAAATTTTACCAAAAATCATATAACTATATTCGAATTATGAAAAAAATATGTTTAATATTGTAATAGGTAAAATTTGTTACTGTAAATTATTTATTAAAAGCAATGGAAAACCAGAACCCTCAAGAGCTACCCAATGAGCCGGTATCTTTAAACACCACAGATTTTTGGGAACAATTATCCTTTGATGGCAAAACCTTCTGCAAACTGGACGACCAGGGCAACCTCTTGCTAAGTGCAGATCAATACTACCCGGAAAGAATATTGGCGCACATCCACGAACAGAACGCGACAACGGTCATCCAGGCACTATGTGATAAATTCAAAGAAGTGCAACAGAAAACAGAAGAACTGAAGCAGGAGATCGCGCAGGCGGCAGAGCCGGTCAGGTTGCAGGGGAAATTACAGCGCTTGAAAGCTTACTTGTTAAATGCCAATGCCATCGGAGACTACAGGCCCCTGTTCTCATTTGTCCACGAAAAACAGGCGTTGATACAGGAACAATTGAAAACGAATGAGCAGGTACGGCATTCCCTTGTTGTCAAAGCACAGCAATTGAAAGACGCAGAAGAATTCAAAAATACAACAGAGGCCTTCCGGGAGCTCGTGGAAGAATGGAAAAAGGCGCCTTATATAGAAAAAGAAGTCAGTGACAAGCTTTGGGAGCAGATAGAAGCTGCACGTAACCACTTCTATGATCGTAAACGCAGCTTCCAGGAAGCTGTAGATATAGAAATGATGCAAAACCTCGACCTGAAGCTGGAGCTGTGTGAAAAAGCGGAATCATTTAGCCAATCCGACAACTGGAAAGAGACCGCAGAAGCCTATAAACAATTGATGGAAGACTGGAAAAAGATAGGGAGGGTAGCTTCTGTAGAAAAAAATGATGAATTGTGGAACCGTTTCGTAGCCGCAAAAAATAATTTCTTTGACCGCAAAGCAGCTCATCAAAACCTGATCATGGAAGAGCAGGAGGCGAACTATCTGGCTAAGTCAAAACTGGTAGAACAGGCGGAAGCAATCAAAGAAAGTACGAACTGGAAAGAAACAGCAGCCCTATATGCCAAAATATTGGAGGACTGGAAAGCAATCGGTAAAGTACCTTTCGAAAAAGCCGATGAACTTTGGAACAGGATGCAGGCAGCTAAAGATCATTTTTTCAATGCCAAACGCCAACAGGCAGAAACCTATAAAGTAGGCCTGGAGGACAACTATGCCCAGAAAAAAGCTTTGCTGGACCGTATAGAAACCATAAAAAATACTACGGATTGGCGCGATGCCACCCAGGAAATCAATGAACTACTGGCTACCTGGAAAACCATCGGTCCTATTCCCAGGGAATACGGTGATAGCCTCTGGGAGCAATTCATCGCCGCACGCCAGCACTTCTTCAAACGTAAAGACGAAGACCGCGAAGCCCGTAAAGGAAAATTCGTACAACAGATCAGCAACCGGCTGCAACAAAGTCAGCACTTCCTCGCAACCATAGAAGAGGAACTGGCGGAAGATGAAAGCAAACTCGCAGAATTCAAAGAAATCCTTGCTGGCACCGGTGATGAGGATGCAAAGGATAAAGAAATTAAAGCGAACCTGGTAAAACTGGTGGAGCAGATCGAGAAAAGAATGCCGAACCGTCTGTCGAAAATAGCAGATGTAAAAGCACAGATCAGGGAATTGGAAGATAAGCTGGCCGAAAAGGAAAAATAGCGGGTATGTGGTCTTGTAAGTCACTGGTATCGTTTACAATAAGATAATATGAATTATTTGTTAAGTAGACTTACATTTGCCGCATAAACTAAAAAGGAGTATTACTCATGCTTTCAAAAGGAAAAATACTTGTAGTAGACGACGAACAGTCCATTGTTGAATTCATCTGCTATAATCTTGAAAAAGCAGGTTATGAAGTAGCCGCCTCGAACAATGGTAACGACGCCATCAGGGTAGCCAGGCATTTCAACCCGGATCTGATACTGCTGGACGTAATGATGCCTGGCAAAGACGGTTTCCAAACCATTAAGGAATTAAGACAAATGCCTAGCCTGGACGCTACCATTGTCATCTTCTTAACGGCCATGACCGATGAAAAGTCTGAGATCAGGGGCCTCGAACTCGGCGCTGATGATTACATCACCAAACCCATAAAACCGGACTTGCTGATGACCCGCCTGGATACTGCCCTGCGCAGAGTACGACGCGAGAAGGAAGAAGAATCGGCATTGGATTTCGGAGACCTGATCATCAACAAAACGAAGTTTACGGTAAGCTATAAAGGCATCGAGATCATTTTAGCCAAAAAAGAATTCGAGTTATTGAACCTGCTGGCATCGAAGCCGGGACGGGTTTTCTTACGAAACGAAATCCTTCAGAAAGTATGGGGAACCGATGTAATTGTGGGCGACCGTACGATTGATGTACATGTGAGAAAGATCCGCCAGAAAATGGGGATCGACCTCATCACTACGGTAAAAGGAGTAGGCTACAAATTCGAAATGGCCGATTAAGCAAAAGCTTTGAATTTATAAATTATGTTTATATATTTGTAAACAAAGAAAATTCAATCAATCATGAAAAAAGTATTCATCAGTTGTGTTATCCTTGTCGCTTCTGCCCTGAGCGTGCAATCTTATGCGCAACAGTCGCCAACCGGCGGAGATAAAGCATATAATATTTTTTATGCACAGGATATTCCTTACACTGCGGTAAAAGAGCAGGATAATAAGCTGGTAGCGTTAGATAAGCAGTTCAAAGCTTATGAAGCTGCCATGAATAAAAACGACAGTAAAAAAGCCGCTGCAGCGAAAGCCAGTATCGAGACCTGGAAAACTCAAAACCTTCCATGGGTCAACCAACTGGAGCCACACCTGGTCACCGGTATTAACAACTGGATTGAGCACGCTTCCAAATCTTTGAGATTAAACGATCCCGTTAAATAAATAATTACTAGTAACATAAGCCCAGGTAAATTTGCCTGGGCTTTTTTGTAGCGTATCATTTTTCTTAACCTAGGTTATTTGCTACTCTTCCAACCCACTCTAATTTTGCTAAAAAGAAAACATTGAAAACAAATTTTAAAAGCTAAACAGTAAAAAACATGAGCAACATTAAATGGGTATTAGATCCCACACACAGCGAAATTTTTTTTAAAGTAAAACACCTGATGATCACTAACGTTAAAGGAACCTTCGGGAGTTTTAATGCAAGTATTGACGGGGAAGATTTTAGCAAATCGCCGATCGCGGTTACAATAGATGTCAACTCTATCTCAACCA